>JAYVGF010000060.1:0-4347 GCA_043772415.1 Betaproteobacteria bacterium | reverse complement strand
TTATATCTTTTTTATCGCGCTGGTGTCGTTCGCCTCCGGCATCCTCAACACGCACAGCCAATTCAAAGTGCCCGCGTTCACGCCGGTGTTGTTGAATGTGTCATTTATTCTCTTCGCAATATTCGCCGTGCCGTATTTCGATCCGCCGATAAAAGCCCTTGCGTGGGCGGTGTTTGTCGGCGGCATATTGCAACTCGCGTTTCAATTACCGTCGTTGGCGAAACTCAAATTATTACCCTGCTTCAAATTAGATTTTCACGACCCCGGCGTGTGGCGCATCCTCAAACTCATGGGCCCCGCCGTGCTCGGCGTCTCCGTCGCGCAAATTTCATTACTGATAAATACTTTATATGCCTCCCTGCTCGGCAACGGCAGCGTGTCGTGGCTGATGTACGCCGACCGCCTGATGGAATTCCCCAGCGGCATGTTAGGCACCGCGCTCGGCACGATACTGTTGCCCAGCCTCGCCAAACATCACGCCAATAGCAATGTCGAAGAATATTCCAAACTGCTCGACTGGGGCCTGCGCATCACCGTCATGCTCACGCTCCCCGCCGCGCTGGCGCTCGCGTTGATTTCCGTACCGCTCATCACCTCGCTGTTTCATTACGGCCAATTCAGCGTCAATGACGTGTATATGACGCGTCTAGCCCTTATCGCCTACAGCGTCGGACTCACTGGAATGCTGCTGGTGAAAATTTTAGCACCGGGTTTTTATGCGCGGCAAAACGTACGCACGCCAGTCAAAATCGCGCTGGTGACTTTGGCTGCAACACAACTCATGAATTTATTATTCTTATTCGGTTTCAACATGAAACACGAAGGACTCGCCCTCGCCATCGGCTTGGGTGCGGTGGTGAATGCGGGCTTCTTATACTGGAAACTACGCAGCCAAAATATTTATCATCCGCAACCAGGCTGGGGAATGTTCACCCTAAAATTATTAGTCGCCCTCGCCGCGATGGGCGCGGTGCTCTGGTTCGCCATGGGGGCCGATGCAATATGGCTCAACGCGCCAGCTACAGAAAAATTATTGCGCCTGACGTTTTTAGTGACCTTGGGTTCGGTAACTTATTTGGCCGCGTTGTGGTTAATGGGGTTTCGCATGAAAGATTTTGCCAAGGGCGGCGCGTAAAAAATGTAGCCTGGATGCAGCGTAGCGAAATCCGGGTTTCGTTGACGCCCATACATTTTCCCGGATTCCGCTACGCTGCATCCAGACTACGTAAGCAATTTAAGGAGCAAACATGCCCGAAATAATCAGCTTTAATGGCCCATTGCATGTGCCGGAATACGACTACCCGAAACCGGAAAGATTGGTAAAGGGAAATCCCAAACGCACAACGCAGAATTTGTTTACCAATGCCAGCAGAGAAATCAACTCAGGGATTTGGGAATGCGAAGTCGGCGCGTGGAAAATTTTTATGGGCCCGACGGAAGATGAATTTTTTCATGTGATTTCTGGTAAGGCGCGCTTGCTTGTTGGCGAAAAAATTACCGAAATAAATGCAGGTGAGTCGGCGATTATTCCTGCAGGCACCGAAGCGATATTTGAAGTGGTGGAGCGCGTAAAAAAACATTACGTCATTGTTGAGCGAAAAGTGTAGCTAGATGGAGCGTAGCGGAATCCGGGATTCACTCGCCAAATTCACCATCCTTATCATTTGCTTCCCCCGCCCAATTCGCATCAATCAAACCATCGCGAATATAACGATGAATGGATGACCATTGCCAATCGACCGGCTGTTTTACATAGCCGTGTTTCACTGGATTAAAATGAATGTAATCAACATGTGCTTGCAGGTCGCGCTCATCGCGTATGACGTGTTCCCAAAAGCGCCGTTGCCAAAATGCGTATTCCCCGCGCTTATCTTTCGCCAAAGTTTCACCGGCCTTCACAACTGAGCGAGTGAACTGGGATTTTATTGATCGCCAGCGACCTGAGTAATCCGCGTCGCCTTCTGGCAATGTCCAGATAGCGTGCAGATGGTCGGGCATGATGACGATGGCATCAATGATGAAGGGGCGTTCGTCGCGAACGCTCTTGATTGTTGCGCGCAACAAATCTACATGTTTTACGAGAAGGTCGCTTTGGCGATCTCGTAAAGTTAATGTGAAAAAATAAGTGCCGCCTGCGATTTTGGCTCTACGGTAATTGACCATTTTGTTTCGTATTGTAAAGTGAACCCGGATTCCGCTACGCTGCATCCAGGCTACATGGTTTATAACTCATAATCTGACCCCGCTCCTGCCATCGCTGCTTCAACTGTTTTCTTGTTCAATTGCGGTGAAAATAATTCAATAAAATCATATACATATTTGCGCATATAACTACCGCGTCGTATGCCAATTCTGGTCAAACTCGATTCAAATAAATGATCAGCATTGACCACGCGCAAGTTCACGTCGCGCGCGGGTTCGAAGGCCATTGCGGCGAGTATGCCGACGCCTAAACCTAGTTCGACATAAGTTTTAATCACATCGGAATCGAGTGCGGTGAGGACGACGTTGGGTGTGAGTCCGCGTGCTTCGAAGGCTTGGTTGATTTTGCTGCGGCCGGTGAAGGCGAAGTCGTAAGTGATGAGCGGATATTTCGCCAGCGCTTCGAGCGTGAGCGGCGATTGTTTCAGCAGCGGATGATCGGCCGGGGTGACGATGCAGCGATTCCATTTATAGCAGGGCAGCATGATGAGGTCGTTGTAGAGTTCCATGCCCTCGGTGGCGATAGCGATATCGGCGCGACCGGCGACGACTTCTTCCGCCACTTGCGTTGGATTGCCTTGATGCAAATTCAAGCGCACATCGGGATATTTTTGCGTGAAGGTTTTGATCACCGGCGGCAACACATAGCGCGCTTGCGTATGCGTGGTGGCAATGGTGAAGCTGCCGGATTTATCCGAGCTGAAATCGCGGCTGGATTGTTTGAGATTATCCGCCTCGTGCAACACGCGCGCGGCGTAAGTGAGTATCTGTTTGCCCGCTTCGGTCACATCCACCACGCGCTTGCCGTTACGCACGAAGATATCCACGCCCAATTCTTCTTCGAGTAATTTGATTTGTTTGCTGATGCCGGGTTGCGAGGTGTGCAGGGCTTCGGCGGCGCTGGAGAGGTTGAGGTTTTGGCGCTGAATTTCTAACGCGTATTTGAGTTGTTGGAGTTTCATTTGAGTCCTTAATATTAATTACTTAACTTTCAGCTTTATCAACTGAAGGTTAGAGTCTTAATGAAATTCCCTCCCCTTCAAGGGGAGGGTTAGGGTGGGGATGGGTGTAAGCTTGCTTCAATTAAGCCTGTTACCTTTGTAGTTTGAATAAGAGTGCCGGGGGTAGCCCGGCGGCTAGTTACTTTTTTGCTTCGCCAAAAAAGTAACCAAAAAAGGCGAACCCGCCGCGCTGCTTTTTGTTTTTGTTTTTTTGTCGCGCTATTCCTGCCACCTATCGGGCGTCGAGCACGAACTCGCTGGAACCTTCAATTGGAATCTGACACGCTGCGTAGCTCAAACATGTGCTCGCCGACGGCCCCCGCTAGGCAGCAGAAATAGCGACGGCGCAGAAGGGTGGAAAATTTTCTCTTCGAATGAGATTTTTCCATCACATAGCGTGCGCCGTGCGCACGCTACGTACTGTCATTCTGAACGAAGTGAAGAATCTGCTATTACGCGCGTTAAATCAACAGCGAAAAGCAGATCCTTCGCTCACGCTTATGATGACAATTCTTTCTATTAAAATATTACTTTTGGCCGATACTAAACAAATTAAATATATAACTATATGATTATATTAAATAATTTACTTAATGCTATTTGGTTATTAAACTCTAACATAATATTCTTTTACAGTCTAAAGCATTATCACTACTATCCACCTTCTATATATAAGTAGGCGTCGGCAAATGGACTGGTTGTACCCTTTTAGCGGATTAGTGGTTGGCATGATCGTCGGACTCACCGGTGTCGGTGGTGGCTCGTTGATGACGCCGTTGCTGATGCTGGTGTTCGGCATCTCGCCCGCAGTCGCGGTGGGAACGGATTTGCTTTATGCGGCGTTCACCAAAATGGGCGGCTCGGTTGCGCACCATCGGCGTGGCACGGTGAACTGGCAAATTGTCGGCCGCCTAGCGTTAGGCAGCGTGCCCGCGTCATTGGTGACGACGGCGTTTCTGCATTGGCTCGGCGCGGACGCGACGAAATTTAATTCACTGATTACTTCATCGCTCGGTGTTGCGTTGATCCTGACCGCAGGCGCGATTATTTTCCGCGCGCGCCTGGCGCAATACGCGGCGCACGATGCTGATGCGAAACCGGGTTGGCGCGAAAACCATATTGTTTCCATCACTGTTTTCACCGG
>JAYVGF010000059.1:0-7104 GCA_043772415.1 Betaproteobacteria bacterium | reverse complement strand
GAGGCTATCTTCGCTGGCGTGCCTGTGAACGTCACCTTAATATTTTCAAGCGAGCAATATGTTGCTGCGGCAGAAGCCTATATGCGCGGCATTGAGCGGCGTATAGCCGCCGGTCTCGATGCCAAAGTCGAGTCGGTAGCCTCTGTTTTCGTCAGTCGCTGGGATGTGGCGGCCAACGACGTTACCAGTCAGGGTCTTCATAATCGGCTCGGTATTGCAGTCGCCAAGCGCATCTACCGAACCTATCGCGATTTGTTAGCGTCGCCGCGTTGGCGGAAATTGGCTAATGATGGCGCTCACAAGCAGCGCTTATTATGGGCAAGTACTGGGACCAAAGATCCCGCCGCGTCAGATGCGCTCTATGTGAATGCCCTCATTGCACCCGACACCATAAACACCATGCCGGAAAAGACCCTGCTCGCATTCGCTGAATACGGTTTGCCGGGAAATGTGTTGACGGCTGACGGTGGCGATTCCGATGTTGTGTTGCGCACTTTTGCCTCGGCGGGTGTGGATTACACGACGTTGGCCGCCGAATTGCAAAAGCAAGGAGCCGCCGCCTTTACTCAATCATGGAATGATTTAATGGCGTGTATAGCCAATAAAAGTGCGCATTCGAAAGATTCGTCTTTGATCAAGACCGCCCGCAACCGTTAAATTGTTTAATAGAAATAAGCCCTCACGCAGGGAAACAGGCCAGTACAGGTATATTGGTCAACCTCCCCAAGCATATAACAGCCTATTACATCGACAAGCCCGACCCACTTATCCCCGAGCAACCAGTTAGGTTTGGCACCTCAGGCCGTCGCGGTTCGTCGTTTGATAAATCATTTAACAAAGGGCACTAGCTCGCGATCTGCCAGGCCAATTGTGATTGCCGTCAGAAGCAAGGTATTAGCTGGCCGCTGTTGCTTGGACTCGAAACGCATGGGCTGTCCAGACCCGCATATGTCACGGCACGTAATCAAACCAACGCAGATCTGATTTCGGCCGAACGCGCTGGAATCAAGATGCGGGTCCTGCGCACTAATAACAGATAGTGATCGCACGCTTCGTTTATCGCTTCGTATGCGGCAAAACTGAGTAATCCCAGTTGTTCCCCTGCGAACGTTCGTCAGCGTACAGACTTCATATCTAGACGAGTCTATCTTTTGCTATACCTATTGTAAGGCGAAATAAATCAGTGTGATTTTTCTGATTTCCCCATTGCTCTGAGATTAAAAATGCCCGTCAACAAACCCGCCATTTTGCGAAATCCTATGCTTTACTTACCCGACATGCGGTCAAAGTTTATCAAGCAATGGTGGTATGTGGCTCAACGCGTTGAGTCCTACAGCTTGCGCCATCTGCTGCACACCGTACTGACACCCGCGATTAATTTGATAGGTGCGCGTCCTACCGATCACGGCTTACTTGCCCAGACAGTAAGCATTCCGGGAGCAAATGGAATAAATCTTTTCGCTTGGTTCGTCCCAGTCTTATGTCAAGAGCCATGTCCCGCCATTGTATTGCTGCATGGCTGGGGCGGTAACGCCAGCGACCTACTGCCGGTTGCGCAGTCGCTGCACTCTGCAGGATACGCAGTACTGCTCTTGGAGGCGCGTAACCATGGGCGTAGCGACAAAGACGACCATAGTTCGTTACCTAGATTTGCGGAAGATTTGGATGGTGCGATTGATTGGCTGTCCGAGCAAGTGGGTGTGGACGCAGAGCGTATTGTGGCGATGGGACATTCTGTTGGCGGGGCGGCTGTGCTGTTATCAGCTTCTCGCCGCACAGATCTTCTTGCCCTAATCAGCGTTGGAGCCTTCGCGCATCCGGAACAACTCATGCGGCGCTGGTTTGCTAACCGAGGTGTGCCTTACTGGCCGCTAGGCTGGTTGCTTAATCGCTATCTTGAGCGGGTGATCGGCGCTCGCTTTGATGACATCGCCCCAGTGAATACTTTGATGAAGATCAGTTGCCCAATTCTGTTAATACATGGCCGGCAGGACAGCATCGTGCCGGTAGAGGATGCACGCCTGATCTGGCAACAACGTAGCGGATCTGATGTCACGTTAATTGAGTGCGAAGGTACGCACGTTGAATTTGACAATGTTGAAGAGGTCACACGCTGCATTATCGCTTTTTTACACCCAAGGGCACACATGGAAATGCAGCGAGGCAGTTGATATATTTAATCAGCAGAAAACCTGCTGGTGTTTTCAATTCTCAATTGAATACATCTCGTTAATACAAATTTAATTGGAGCACCTGTATGGCTACTCAAAGTGCAACTATGTTTGACCCTATCAAGGCCGGTGACTTGCATCTAGCTAACCGTTTTGTGATGGCGCCACTTACCCGCAACCGGGCAACTCACGCGGTGCCCACCGCATTAATGGCTGAGTACTACGCTCAACGCGCCAGCGCAGGGCTGCTGATCACTGAAACCACAGTGATTTGTCAGCAGGGCCGGGATGCTCGGATGTGCCGGCTCTTTATGTTACAAAACAGCTTGCTGGTTGGAAGCAGGTGACTGAAGTCGTACACACTGCGGGGGGTAAAATTGTCGTGCAACTAGGGCATGCAGGCCGTATCTCGCACACCAGTTTGCAGGCTGATGGCACTCAGCCGGATGCCTCTTCGGTCATCACAGCAAAAACAAAAACGGTGGAGCTGGTTGCGTTTGGCCGCATCTATAATGCCAATCTCGACCTGGTTGAACGGCTAAAGCGTGGTGGGCTTTTTAATGAGGGTGACCGAACTACTTATTATGGTGGCGGCGCGCACGGATAGACAGATTACCCAACACTGCCGAATTGATTATGCAGCATGCGCTTGAGAGGAAATCACCGATGAATTCAAAATTGCAGATGAATACCCTCACGCCGGAATTGCTGACTAGGATGGATGCTTATTGGCGTGCCGCCAACTATCTTTCCGTAGGACAAATTTACCTGCGTGATAATCCCTTGTTACAAGAGCCGCTGAAGCTTGGGCATGTAAAGCGTATGTTATTGGGGCATTGGGGTACAACGCCCGGGCAGAATTTTATTTACGTGCATTTGAATCGTGTCATCAAAAAATACGATCTCGACATGATTTACATTTCCGGCCCAGGACATGGCGGCCCGGCGGTGGTGGCGAATACCTACCTCGAAGGCTCTTATAGCGAGGTGTATCCCAATATCAGTCAAGATAAAGAGGGACTTAAGAAACTATTTACCCAGTTTTCGTTTCCGGGCGGAATTCCCAGCCACGCATCGCCTGAATGTCCCGGATCCATACACGAAGGGGGCGAGCTGGGCTATTCACTTAGCCATGCGTTCGGTGCGGTATTCGATAATCCCGATTTAATAGTTGCTTGTGTCATTGGTGATGGCGAGGCTGAAACTGGCCCGCTGGCCACAGCTTGGCATTCGAATAAATTTCTCGATCCCATCAACGACGGCGCGGTGCTGCCGATTTTACATCTCAACGGCTATAAAATTGCCAACCCTGCATTACTCGCACGGATCAGCCGCGAGGAATTGGATCAGCTGTTGCGCGGCTATGGTTGGATTCCTTACTTCGTTGAAGGACACGAGCCGGAATTGATGCATGAAACGATGGCGGCCACTCTCGACATCGTCGTGGAACGCATCAGGGAAATCCAACAAGAGGCTTGTGTCGAGCGTAACTATACGCGGCCGCGTTGGCCGATGATCGTCCTTAGTTCACCCAAAGGTTGGACCGGCCCGAAGATGGTTGATGGACGGCAGATTGAAGGCACATTTCGTTCACATCAGGTGCCGCTATCCGACCCGGCCGCGCATCCCGAGCATCTTCAATTACTGGAGGACTGGTTGAAAAGTTACCAGCCCAATGAGCTGTTCGATGAGCAAGGACGTTTATTGCCAGAGCTGGCCGAGCTTGCGCCAAAGGGGGAGAGTCGCATGGGCGCGAACCCGCATGCTAACGGCGGCATGCTGTTGCATGATTTGATCATGCCGGATTTTCGCAAATACGCGATGGATGTGACTTCGCCAGGTGTGCGCGGCATAGGCGACACGCATGTGCTCGGGCCATTTCTGCGCGACGTGGCAAAACTAAACGATGAGCAGCGAAATTTTCGTGTGTTCGGTCCAGACGAGACTATATCTAACGGCTTAGAGGCGATGTTCGATGTGACCAACCGCCAATGGGAAGCGACAACTTTACCGAATGACGAATTTCTTGCGCACACAGGGCGCGTGATGGAAATGCTTAGCGAGCATCAGTGTCAGGGCTGGCTGGAGGGCTACCTACTCACTGGTCGGCATGGGCTGTTTAATTGCTACGAAGCCTTTATCCATATTGTCGATTCAATGTTTAATCAACATGCCAAATGGCTTAAGGTCAGTGCGCATCTTCCATGGCGTCATAAGATTGCTTCTTTAAACTATCTGCTGGCGTCGCACGTCTGGCGCCAGGACCATAATGGTTTTACTCATCAAGATCCAGGCTTCATCGACCATGTGATAAATAAAAAGGCAGAGGTCGTGCGGGTCTATCTACCGCCGGATGCAAACTGCCTGCTTGCAGTCATGGATCATTGCTTACGCAGCCGCCATTACGTCAACGTCGTGATCGCCGGCAAGCACCCGTCGCCGCAATGGCTGACCATGGAAGCGGCTGTTGAACACTGCACGTCAGGCATAAGTATCTGGCAATGGGCCAGTAACGACCAAGGTGCAGTAACTGACGTGGTCATGGCATGCTGTGGCGACGTACCAACCTTGGAGACGCTTGCGGCGGTGTCCATTCTGCGGCAGCATTTGCCGGAGTTGAAAATTCGTGTGGTCAATGTTGTCAATCTTATGAAGCTGCAGCCCCAGGAAGAACACCCGCATGGTTTGAGTGATCAGGATTTCGACAATATTTTCACTAAGACGCAGCCTATCATCTTTGCTTTTCATGGCTATCCTTGGTTGATCCATCGGCTGACCTATCGGCGCACTAACCACGACAATCTTCATGTGCGTGGCTACAAAGAGGAGGGTACAGTTACTACCGCATTTAATATGACCGTGCTAAATGAACTGGATCGTTTTCATCTAGCCATCGACGCCATTAATCGCATGCCGCAGACCGGTAGTAAAGGCGCACTGCTAAAGCGACAGCTTCAGGACAAGCTCGTCGAACATAAGCGCTACATTGAACAGCACGGTGAGGATATGCCGGAAATTAAAAACTGGAAATATCAATTAAATCATATAGTTACATAATATTCGTCCAACCATAGCGTTTACAGAAAGCGCCCCTAAATTTCTAAAGTGGGCGTTATCTATTTACCTAAAAAGCTGCTCAGTGGTCGGTCGGAAAGTCATCGACATCGTTGGCATCTTCCGCCATCGAGTTTTTCGCGCTCCCAGCAATTCTTGACTTTTTCTCGGGAGCATTATCGTTAGCGTCCTTCCCCTTAATCTTCCTGGCTTTTGGTGCCATTTTTGTTTCTTTGACGCGACTTTTAGTTTGAGCCTTTTGCATGATGTTCTCCAATAAATGAATATCTCAATTAAGCCGGACTGCAAATTTGCACCACGACTGTGAGAGATTTATGATGAATAGAGGAGGTTTGGATGTCCGTGCGGTGTCACACGGTAGGCAAATAAATATTATGTTTCGTCCTGCATTTTAATAAAAGTTTTGCTCGCACCAATAGCTATGCCGATTCGCTCTAGATTGACAGCTCGACTTCATTTCTCTCTCTCCCGCCCTTTAGGAAAGAGGCAAATTCTAGGGGGCCTAAAGGCTCGCTGAAATAGTAGCCTTGTCCTTCTTCACAATCTCGGCCCTGAAGGAGAACGAGTTGTTCCAAGGTTTCGATGCCCTCGGCTATGACTCTATGTTTCAGGCTTTTGCCCATGTTGATTACCATGCTGACTATGGCGGCATCACTTTTATCGGCCACCATTTTATGTATGAAGGTTTGATCGATTTTAAGCGTATCTATGGGAAAGCGGCTGAGATAACTCAAACTTGAGTAACCCGTTCCGAAATCATCAATAGCCAGATGTATCCCCATTGTTTTGAGTTCATTGAGCAATGAGGAGGTAGATTCCGCATTCTGCATCAGGACGCTTTCTGTCAACTCAAGTTCTAAGCAGCACGGGTCGAACCCCGTTTCCCTGAGTATCGATTTAACCGTATCGAGAAAACCATTGGACTGGAATTCAACCGCAGAAATATTAACGGCTAGTTGGCGAAGGGCAAAACCACTATCCCGCCAAGCTTGACCTTGTCGGCAAGCCTCACGCAAAACCCACTGGCCGATGGGGATGATAAGGCGCGATTCTTCGGCGATGAGCAGGAACGCATCAGGCAGGATGATTCCACGAACTGGATGATGCCAGCGTACTAGCGCTTCAGCGCCGGTAATTACCCCAGTCACTAGATTCATTTTTGGCTGATATAGCAACGCAAATTCGCCACGCTTCAACGCGCTGTGCAGGCCCATTTCGATAGACCGCTGCTCAGTCGCGCGTAGATTCATTTCCTGAATGAAAAACTGCGCATTATTACGCCCATTGTTTTTGGCGTGATACAGCGCGGTATCGGCGTTTTTGATTAAAGCCTCCGCCTCCTTGCCGGCTTCTGGATATATGCTTATGCCTAAGCTTACCGATACATGAATATCATGTTGACTAATAATATGTGGAGCCGCGACTGAGGCAAGAATTTTGTCAGCAATAGTAGTGGCATCCCTGACATGCTCAATTTCTGAGAGAACCACAACAAATTCATCTCCGCCCAGACGGCTGACCGTATCCGTGCTACGTACACAAGCGGATAAACGTGTGGCCACGGACTGAAGCAATTGATCTCCGATGGTGTGACCAAGGGAATCGTTAACGAGCTTGAAGCGATCTATATCCAGAAAAAGTACGGCGAATTGTTTGCCGTGACGGCTCGCCAACGCGATCGCTTGGGTAATCCGGTAGCTCAATAATGTTCGATTAGGCAAGTCAGTCAGCGCGTCGTGTTGAGCGAGATGGGACATTCTGATTTTCATGTCACGCGATTCGCTGACATCGTGGAAAACAATCACCGCACCCGCAACCTGTCCCTTGCTGTCGTGAATGGGGGCAGCGGTATCCTCTA
>JAYVGF010000058.1:0-7441 GCA_043772415.1 Betaproteobacteria bacterium | reverse complement strand
CGAGCACCAACCATTTCCAATACCAGGCCACGTGGGTTTGTACGCGGATGCGCTGCAGCGGCACGCCCATTTTCCCGCGCATCTGGCGACGTAAATATTTCATGGCGCTATATTCTTCATGGCAACAGTGGCACTTGCATCAGGCCGGTGGTTTCTTTCACGCCGAATATGATATTCATATTTTGCACCGCTTGGCCGGCGGCGCCTTTGACTAAATTATCTTCCACCGCGAGTACGACCACCGTATCGCCGCCTTGCGGTCTATGCACGGCGATGCGGCACATATTCGACGCGCGCACCGAGCGCGTTTCCGGGTGGCTGCCCGCAGGCATCACATCGACAAACGGTTCGTTGGCGTAACGTTGTTCAAACAGCGCCTGCACATCGACATCCTTGGTCAAACGCGCATACAACGTCGCGTGGATGCCGCGGATCAGCGGTGTCAAATGCGGCACAAAGGTCAAGCCGATTTTTTCACCCGCCGCGCAAGACAAGCCTTGCACGATTTCAGGCAAATGGCGATGACCCGCAACACCGTAGGCTTTGAAATTATCGGCCGCTTCAGGAAACAAATTGGCCACTTCAGCCTTTTTGCCGGCGCCAGAAACGCCGGATTTCACGTCCGCTATAAGTTGTTGATTATCAACAAATTTATTTTCTATTAAGGGCAAAAAGCCGAGCTGGGTAGCAGTCGGGTAACAGCCGGGATTGGCCAGCACGCGAGCGGTTTTAATCGCGGCGCGATTCACTTCGGGTAATCCATACACGGCCTCTTCCACCAATTCTGGACACGCGTGCTTCATGCCGTACCATTTTTCCCATACGGCAATATCTTTGAGACGAAAATCGGCGGCGAGGTCAATCACGCGCACGCCGGCTTTGACCAACTCACGTGCTTGTTCCATCGCGATACCGTTCGGCGTTGCGAAAAAAACCACGTCGCATTTTGTCAACGGCGCATCGGCGGTGTCGGAAAATTTCAGGCTCACATGTCCGCGCAAATTGGGAAACATGTCGGCGACCGGCATGCCTGCTTCTTTGCGCGAAGTGATGACTTGCAATTGCGCTTCCGGATGTTGAGCGAGTAAGCGCAGCAGCTCCACTCCGGTATAGCCCGTTCCCCCAACAATGCCTACTTTGATCATGTTTTTTTCATTCCAAAAATTTCACACATGGGAAGAAACACCACGCTTGACCGTCGTTCACTATAAAGGAGCCTTCGCTCAGTAGCAAACAAAAAGCCGCCTAAAGGCGGCTTTTTGCGATGCCGAAACGCTTAGCGTTTCGAGAATTGCTTACGGCGGCGCGCTTTGCGCAGACCGACTTTTTTACGCTCGACTTCGCGTGCATCACGCGTTACGAGACCGGCTTTTTTCAGCGTGGTTTTCAGCGCTTCATCATATTCAATCAGTGCGCGGGTAATGCCGTGGCGCACGGCACCGGCTTGGCCTGATTCACCGCCGCCGAGCACGTTGACCATGATGTCAAACGTCGCGATATGGTTGGTCAACTCCAGCGGCTGGCGTACAACCATACGACCGGTTTCGCGGGCGAAATATTCGTCCAGCGGCTTTTCGTTGACGATGATGCTGCCTTTGCCCGGCTTCAAGAATACGCGCGCGACGGAGCTTTTGCGGCGGCCTGTGCCGTAGTGAAATTTACCGATCATATTAATCCTTCAGTAGCAGCGCTTGGGGCTGCTGTGCGGTGTGGGGATGGGCGCTGCCCTTATAAACTTTCATTTTTTTCAACATAGCGTAACCGAGCGGGCCTTTAGGCAACATGCCTTTAACGGCTTTTTCCAGCACGCGCTCTGGGTGCTTGGTTTGCAAGTCCTGGAAATTGGTTTCGCTGATACCACCGGGGTAACCGGAGTGGCGATAATATTTTTTATTTAGCGCTTTGGCGCCGGTGACGCGCAATTTCTCGGCGTTGATGACTACGATATAATCGCCAGTATCAACGTGCGGGGTGTATTCGGGTTTATGCTTACCGCGCAGGCGATGGGCGATTTTGGCGGCGGCACGGCCTAGTATGAGGTCAGTCGCATCGACGATGAACCAGTCGCGGCGTACTTCGTGGCCTTTGGCGGAAAATGTTTTCATTTGAGACTATCCTGAAATTTGCTTCAATCGTGAAGCTTCGGCAAAGCTGATACAAAGAACCCGCAATTTTAGGCGACTTCGGCTATGGCTGTCAAACCTGAATTATTCCGCTCACTAGATATCCGCTACGGAATTCACGACGGCTAGCGCACGCCATATCACCGTTGCGCTAAAATAAGCCCTTATTAAAAAATAACTCAAGGAAAACATCAGCATGCGTACAACTGTGAAATGGACCGACGGTGTCAGTTTTGTCGCGGAATCCGGCAGCGGGCACAAAATCACCATGGACGGCGCGCCGGAATCAGGCGGGCGTAATCTAGGCCCGCGCCCGATGGAGGTAGTGTTGATGGGCACCGGCGGCTGCACCTGCTACGACGTCGTGCACATCCTGAAAAAAAGCCGCGCCGACATTACCGGTTGTGAGGCAGAAATCACCGCCGAGCGCGCCGAAACCGACCCGAAAGTATTTACCAAAATCCATTTTCATTTTGTTGTGACGGGGAAAAATCTAAAACCGGAGCAAGTAGAGCGCGCGATCAATTTATCGGCAGAAAAATATTGTTCCGCGTCTATTATGCTGGGTAAAACCGCAGTTATTACTCACGACTTTGAACTGCTTGAATCATAACTATTTGATTATATTGAATATTTTTACACCCAATGCGACGTAGTCGTCATCACTTTTGAGCCTAATTGCATCACGCGTTTCACCGCGTCGGGCATATTAGCCGCGCCGTGATTCACGGCCGTTTGCGCATGGCGCGCCTCATCCGCGCGCATTTGTTCGACTACTGCGCGGCTTTGCGTATCCTGCGCAGGCAAGCGATCCAGATGCTCACTTAAATGCCCCTCTACCTGGCGCTCGGTTTCCGCCAGAAACGCCATATTCCACTGATCGCCCAACATGCCCGAAGCCACGCCCAGCGCGAAGGAGCCGGCATACCAAAGCGGATTCAACACACTTTTTTTGCCGCCGAGCGCATCGATACGCGCGTCGCACCAAGCTAAATGATCCTGCTCTTCCTTAGCCGCCGCCAGTAACAATGCCCGCGCTTCGGGCGTGCGCGCCGTTAGCGCCTGGCCTTGGTACAGCGCTTGGGCGGCGACTTCGCCCGAATGGTTTACACGCATTAATCTGGCTGCAGCCAATTTGTCCTGCGGGCTTAAAGGAACGGCGACCACCTCTGCCGAAGGTTGCTTGCGCGTGGCCGCAGGTTCGGCAAACAGCGTGCGCAACCCATTATCGAAGCCGATTAGGACGCGGTCGAAAAAATCCGGTGTAATCATAAAATATTCAATATAATCAAATAGTTATAAATATAAGCCCTAAAAAACTCAGTATTTCTGTTGCTTAGTTGCAACATCCTGACTATTACATAATACAAAATCACACAAACCGCTTGTGATTGAGACCACTATTTTGGCAGTATAACCCTTGCTTCTCAATGAATGCAGTAACAAAAGTGAGGTGGGCGGCATACCGCAAGCCCTCCCAAATTTTCCAATATCAGGAGATATCACATGAACAAAAAATTAATGGCTGTAGCAATAGCCGCTGCTCTCTCACCTCTGGCTGCGCTGGCCGATCCTTCCGGCGTAACTTTGTACGGTAATTTCAACCTTGCCGCTGAACGCATTACCGGCCTTAATCCAAACGCTGGCGGCCGCGAAACACGCTTAACTGACTCATCCAGCCGTATCGGTATCCGCGGCGCAGAAAAACTCGGCGCGTCTGGACTGGAAGGCTTTTTCCAAGTGGAAACACTGGTATCCCCTGAAGGCAACAACGGCACGGGCACACCACTGGGTTGGGCATCACGTAACTCAGGCCTAGGTCTGCGCGGCGGCTTCGGTGAAGTGCTGGCTGGCCGTTGGGATACTTACTACCTTGATCACGTTCCTGCTGACATTAGCCTGTTTGGCCGCTCAGGTTTGGCTTCTTTTGGTAACACTATATTGGGTTCAGTTGGCCGGACGGGTAGCGTTGGTACCTCCTTAGGTATGGGCCCGATTGTTGCAGGCACGACAGTTCCACTTGCTGCCGGTAGCAGTCAACTGGTAGGTGGTCGTTTTGCAAACGTAGTTCGTTATGCCACCCCCAACCTGTCAGGCTTCCAAGCGATTGCCACTATTGCTCCTAGCGAAAATGGTCAAGACGCTGGATCTGGAAAGAAAACCGGTGTTAATCTTCGTTATGCAAATGGTCCTTTCTTCGCAGGCGCGTCTTATCTGCGCGTGGGTAAAGACGTTGGCAGCTCGGACTACAACAAAGGCGTAAAACTTGCTGCAGCTTTCACGGCTCCCTCAGCTACCAAAGTTGGCGTGACTTTCGAACAACTGAAAGCCCCGGTAACCGGCGCAGAATTAAAGCGTGATGCGCTGTTAGTAACTGTGAGCCAGAATTTGGGCGCAGTTGACCTCGTTCTGGGTTATGGCAAAGCTAAAGCAATTGAAGGCTGTGTAGTAGCGGCTAGTTGTGCCAACAGTGGCGCCAAAATGCTGAATTTGGGCGGCGCATACAGCTTCTCTAAACGCACCCTGGCTTACTTGAGCTATGTAAAAGTAGACAACGAAGCTAATGCTGCTTATGGCTTCTTCAGTGCTGGCGGTTCCAACAATACCATTCCTGGCTCTACTGGCCTTGGTACAGACCCGAAGACCGTTCAACTGGGCGTAAACCACTCGTTCTAAAATAATAAATTACGAGCCGGCAATAAAACCGGTTCACTAATAACAATTTAAGCGGACGCCCTCGGGTGTCCGTTTTTTTCGTCTCTTACTTAATTTGAGTAGATTAGCAGGATTCAGCTACCGAAGAGACGAGCCAATTCCAAGCCGGGTTCATCGGCGCGCATGAACGCTTCGCCCACCAGAAAACTATTCACATTATTTTCACGCATGCGGGCAACATCGTCAGGCGTGAGGATTCCGCTTTCAGTGATGACCAATCGGTCGGCGGGAATGCTAGACAACAGATCCAAAGTCGTTTCGAGTTTGGTTTCGAAGGTGCGTAAGTTACGGTTGTTAATGCCGATCAAGTTTGTTTTAAGTCGCAGGGCTTTTTTCAACTCGGAGCCATCGTGTGACTCGACCAGCACGGCCATTTGCAATGCATGCGCCAGCGCTTCCAGGTCTTTCATTTTTGACAAGGTCAGCGCGCCGACGATGAGCAAAATGCAATCCGCGTCCATCGCGCGGGCGTCGTACACCTGGTATTCGTCGATCATGAAATCTTTGCGTATCACTGGGAGCTCGCAAGCGGCGCGCGATTGTTTCAGGAATTCCGTATCACCCTGAAAATATTGTCTGTCAGTTAACACCGACAAACACGCCGCGCCGTGTTTGGCGTAGCTCGCCGCAATCTCGGCAGGATGAAAGTTTTCGCGCAGTACGCCTTTGCTCGGGCTGGCTTTTTTAATTTCTGCGATGACGGCAGGCTTGCCCGAATTTATTTTCGTGCGTAATGCGCGGTTAAAATCACGCGGCGGCGGCATGGCTTCGGCTTCGGCACGTAGTACATGTAGCGGCTTGGCAATTTTCGCTGCCGCCACTTCTTGCGTTTTGGTTGCGATGATTTTTTTCAGGATATCAGCCACGTTGTTTTACTTTCTACATTCGTAGGGTGCGCCGTGCGCACGCGCAAGGGTATTCATCGCGAGCCAGCATTATTTAGAGTGTTACGCGTGCGCACGGCGCACCCTACGATCGCTGCGATAATTTTATTCAAGATACTCGCCACAGGTTTTGCATTGGTTCATTTTTTATTTGGCAGCGGCGACGAGCTCATCCAATTTTTTACGCGCCGCACCCGACGCCAACATTTCCTGCGCGCGCTTGACCCCCTCGCCCAAAGTTGCCGCGAGCCCCGCCACATAAATCGCCGCGCCTGCATTCAGCGCAACAATGTCACACGCGGGACCGGGCCGGTTATCCAACGCGCCTAGCAACATGGCTTTGGCTTCATCAATATTTTTTACGCGTATGGCATCCAGCGATGCGGTTGGCAAACCAAATTGCCGTGGATGTATCGTATATTCATTTACTTCGCCGTTTTTCAGTTCCGCCACATCGGTCTCACCCGAAATAGAAATTTCATCCAGGCCGTCACGCCCATGCACGACCAACACATGCTGGCTGCCGAGTTGTTGCAACACGCGTGCGGCGATGCCGACTAAATCTTTATGGAACACGCCGAGCAGTTGGTTTTGCGCACCAGCCGGATTGGTCAACGGGCCGAGAATATTAAACAAAGTGCGCACGCCCAATTCTTTGCGCACCGGTGCAGCGTGTTTCATGGCGCTGTGATGGTTCGGCGCGAACATAAAGCCGATGCCCATTTGTTTAATATAATCAAATACTTGCTGCGGTGTTAAATTAACCTTTACACCCAGCGCTTCGAGCACATCAGCGCTGCCGCATGAAGAAGAAACCGAGCGCCCGCCATGCTTGGCCACTTTCGCGCCCGCTGCCGCCGCGACAAATGCTGATGCGGTAGAAATATTAAACGTATGCAAACTATCGCCGCCGGTGCCACAAGTATCAATTAGATGCGGCTCATCCGTTACCAGCACTTTAGTTGAAAGTTCGCGCATCACTTGCGCGGCGGCGGTGATCTCACCGATGGTTTCTTTTTTTACGCGCAAGCCGATGATGATGGCGGAAATCATTACCGGCGAAACTTCTCCCGCCATGATTTGACGCATCAAATACAACATCTCATCGTGAAAGATTTCCCGATGCTCGATGACCCGTGTCAACGCTTCCTGCGGCGTGATGTTCATTTCCACGCCTGCAGAAAATTTTTCAACATCGCATGACCATGTTCCGTCGCAATAGATTCTGGATGAAACTGCACGCCTTCAACGGCTAAAGTTTTATGGCGCACGCCCATGATTTCGCCATCATCAGTCCATGCGGTAACTTCGAGGCAGTCGGGATTGGTCTCACGCTCGATTACCAATGAGTGATAACGCGTCGCCGAAAATGGCGACGGCAATCCACTAAACAGACTGGTGTTGTTATGCGTAATCATGGAGTTCTTTCCATGCATCAATTGTTTGGCGTGAATAATTTTTCCGCCGAAGGCTTGACCGATACTTTGATGGCCGAGGCACACGCCGAGTATGGGAATCTTCCCGGCAAACTCTTTGATCAGCGGCACGGAAATGCCCGCTTCATTCGGCGTACACGGTCCAGGTGAAATCACAATGCGTTTCGGCTTCAACGCCGCAACTTTAGCCAAATCAATTTCGTCATTACGAAACACCAGCACATCCTCGCCCAGCTCGCCGAAATATTGCACCAGGTTATAAGTGAACGAATCGTAGTTATCT
>JAYVGF010000057.1:0-2367 GCA_043772415.1 Betaproteobacteria bacterium | reverse complement strand
CGAAACACTTCGCGCACTATGCGTCGTGCGTAATTGCGCGTAACGGACAGCGGGGCGATTTTTTTGCTCACCGTGATACCGATGCGGGCCTGATCAGATGCTGCGGGTTTAGCATAAACGCTCAGATAGGCGGAGTTAGTCTTGCAACCAAAGTAAAAAACGGATGAAAATTCATCCGTTTTTACCAGCCGGCAAGTCCGGCGAAATCTGGCTAATGCTTTGGCGCTTGCGGCGTTAATGGCGTTTTAATTACACGCTCAGCTTGGCGCGGCCAACGGCACGACGACCACGAATGACGGCACGGCCGCCACGGGTTTTCATGCGCACCAGAAAGCCGTGGGTGCGTTTGCGGCGAACAACGGAAGGTTGATAAGTTCTTTTCATAGGGAAAAACCTCGGTAAACCAAAACGGGTTCTGCGCTAGCAGCCTTGTTCCGGCGTTTAAGTCGTGAAAGTCAACTTGCTATTACACTTCACCCGACCAGTTGTGTCAAGGGCGCTGCGTTGGTTGTGCTGGTCTCCGGCTGCTTGTCATTGGTTTTATTGCGCTTTATTTTTATGCCTTTTTTCTTGTCCAGCCTGTGGATAAGTGTCGCCAAAGGGGCTAAAATGCGTCCTTGGCCTTAACGTAACAGCCTCGGCCACCCGTCGTAAAACTTATATTAATCAAATAGTTATAAATATGGAAGGTTTCTGGCACTCTTGCCTAGGCCGATTCCAGCAAGAATTGCCGCACCAGCAATTCAACACTTGGATCAAGCCTTTGCGCGTGGAAAACGACGGCGATGCGTTGCGCATTATTGCGCCCAATCGTTTTGTCATGCAGTGGATCAAAGACCGCTTTTTGAGCCGTATTGAGGTCATGGGCGAAGAATACTTTTCCCGCCCGCTAAATGTGGTGTTATTGATGGATGCGGCAAGCAAAACCGTTAGCGTTGCCCCCACACAAACCGTTGTAGCGACCGCAAAACAAAACGGCTCCGCAGGCGTTAACCCGGCCAAGCTTGCCGCCCAAGCGCACAGCCCCACCCGAATTCTTCCGGCCACGCTGGAAGCGCACCGCCTTAATCCGAATTTCACCTTCGCCAATTTCGTCAACGGCAAAGCCAACCAATTGGCACGCGCGGCGGCGCTACAAGTGTCCGAACGGCCCGGCTCCGGCTATAACCCCTTATTCGTTTATGGCGGCGTCGGCTTGGGCAAAACCCATTTGGTACAAGCCATCGGCAACCAGGTGCTGGAACATAATCCTCTGGCGAAAATCCGCTACATCCACGCCGAGCAATACGTCTCCGATGTGGTGCGCGCCTACCAACATAAATCTTTCGATTCCTTCAAGCGCTATTACCATTCGCTCGATTTGCTCATCATCGACGACATCCAATTTTTCGGCGGCAAGACGCGCACACAAGAAGAGTTTTTCTTTGCCTTCAACGCGCTGGTCGATGCGCACAAACAAGTGATTATTACCTGCGATAGTTATCCAAAAGAAATCGCCGATATGGACGAGCGCCTTATTTCGCGTTTCGGTTGGGGTTTGTCGGTCGCGGTCGAGCCGCCCGAGCTGGAAATGCGCGTCGCTATTTTACTGAAAAAAGCCGCGATGGAAAACATCGTGCTCGACGATCCAGTGGCGTTTTTTATCGCTAAGCACATCCGTTCCAACGTGCGCGAACTGGAAGGCGCATTGAAGCGGGTGTTGGCCTATTCGCGTTTTACCGGCGAATTAGTCACCGTCATCACCGCAAAAGAAGCCTTGCGCGATTTACTTGCCGTACAAAATCGCCAAGTCTCGGTCGATAATATTCAAAAGACCGTCGCCGACTATTACAAAATAAAAGTAGCCGACATGTTTTCCAAAAAACGCGTACGCTCTATTGCGCGTCCGCGCCAAGTGGCGATGGCCTTGGCTAAAGAGTTGACCCATTTAAGCTTACCGGAGATCGGCGAAGCTTTTGGCAATAGAGACCACACGACAGTCTTGCATGCTTGTCGTAAAATAGCGGAATTACGCGCCGCAGATCCCGACATCAACCGTGATGTAGCAACCTTATTACAGACATTGAAAGGCTGAATAATTCACTGAACAGGTTTTGTATGAGACGTGCGTGGTTTGTGGATAAGTCGCTGTTTATGTCCGATCCTATAATTCATCCACAATCATACACAATTCAAAAAGTGCCTGATACAAACCGCTAATCATCAATAAGTATTTAATTATATTACATTATTAAACTTATACATAAAACAACGTTTCTCCTATTATCTATTACTAAGGTTAAATTAAAATGCCTTTAATAAAAGCAAACCGCGATCAAATCCTCAAACCCCTGCAATCCGTCACCGGCATTGTTGAGCGTCGTCATA
>JAYVGF010000056.1:0-3532 GCA_043772415.1 Betaproteobacteria bacterium | reverse complement strand
TTTGAGTCCGCGCACTGTCGGCACGCATTTATATAATTGTTCGGCAATTTCATTCACCGACTTGCCATGCGCCAATTGCAAAAACACTTCAAACTCGCGCGGACTCAATAACTCCACCGGATTCGATTCGCCTTGCACATTTTGCATGGCGAGTTGTTGCGCCAATTCGGCTTCAATAAAAGTTTTGCCTAAAGCCACCTGGCGCACGGCGCGGATTAATTCTTCCGGCGCGCTACGTTTGGATAAATAGCCCATCGCACCAGCTTGTAACACACGGCGTGGATGCAGCAAATCGTCATGCGACGTAAGCACAAGAATTTTTGCGTCGGGATGTTTGGCAATCAAGCGCCGCAACGCTTCCAGCCCGCCTATGCCGGGCATGGATAAATCCATCACCAACACATCCGGAGTGTGTAGCGGATATTGATGCACCGCTTCTTCACCGGTCTCGACTTCAGCGATGACTTTGATGTCTTCCGTGCCTTGCAAGAGCAGGCGAAAACCCATGCGCACAACGGCATGATCGTCGGCCAACATGACGGATATATTAGAAGCGTTCACAAAACTTTCCTTGTTGGTGTATCCCCGGATTCTACCGCCTCGGGCGGCAATGTAACGCTGATAACAAAACCTTGTCCTGCTTGAGTGTCGATGTCTATTTTTCCATTGAGTGCTTGCACGCGCTCGCGCATGCCGCGCAAGCCGAGACGGCTACCGCTGAAATGCGAAATCTTGTCGCTGCCGACACCGTTATCTTTAACCTGCAAGACTAATTCATGATTTTTATTGCGCGCTACGGATATTTGGACTGACGATGCGTTGGCGTGACGCGCAATATTGGTCAGGCATTCCTGCACGATGCGGAAGACGGCAATATTCGCATCCTCATTCAGATTGTCTATGTCCGCATCGCAACGCAATGTCAGCTGGGTATCAGGATGGTTTTTTTGCCAGCTGAAGACTACGTCCTGCAAAGCATCGGCGAGACCGAGCTGATCCAGGACTGGCGGACGCAGTTGGCTGATCATGCCATGCACCATGTCGTAGAGTTGCGACGCGACGCTAACGATAGTTTGTGCTTCGTTGCGGATTTCCGGCATGCGCTCGGCACTGCGGTTAGCGATGCTCATGCCCAGAGTTTTGATCGCGGTGGCGCATTGGCCGAGCTCGTCGTGCAATTCACGCGCCATGCTCGCACGTTCTGCCTCGCTGTGTTGTTGCATCAGCTGAGCGAAGCGGCGGCTTTCGTCCAACTCGCGCGCAGTACGCTCGGCGGCTTTGCTGATCGTAATGTCACGCAGACTGCATATCGCGCCTTGCACTTTTTGGCTGATGGGATCGATCAGCGGCGCGGTTGCCAAGGCTACGTCGATAGTATTGCCCGCCCCTGTAATGCGTTGAGTTTCTCTGTGGTCCTGTTGTTGGCGGGAAAAAACCGCTTCGAGCATAGCGTCAAACTCGGCTCTTTTGTCTGCGGGAATAGAAGCGAGGGCGGATTTGCCTACCCATAATTCTCCGCCGCCAAATAATGACGTCGCAGAAGGATTGGAAAATGTCACCACGCCATCACGATCCACAATCAAAATCGCGTCGCTGGTTTGTTGCACAATCAACGCGAGGCGGTTATTTTCTTCCGTGCTCGACGCCAAGGTTTCTGCCATGCGATTAAATGTCGAAGAGATAGCAGACATTTCCGGCAACGAATATTGCGGCAATCTTGTGTCGAAACGTCCCGCTTGCATTTGAGATAAGCCATGCAAAATTGGCTTCACCGGCGCCAGCCCACGACCGATAAACCAAAACACGACGCCATTCACCAGCAGGAAAAATCCCAAAAAAATCCACGCAATGCGTTTCATATCATCCCAGGCATCCAGCGTAGCGCGCGAAGCGTCGGGCAAGATTTGCAGCTCACCGACCGGCAAGGATAGCTGTATCAATTCGACCTTGGGCGCCACCAATTTGCCAAACCAGTCCGGCGCGTTGCGTCCGGTCTTGTAAGCCGAAGGCGGTGATACATAAAGCTGGTTACCCATAGAGGCAATAAAGCGAATTTCATTCGCCCGTACACGACCGAGCTTGTCGAGAAAATCCACCAGTATCCTTTGCTGCGAATTTTCATCCGCCACTAACTTGGTGTTGCGCACCACTGCCGATAAAAGTTGCACCGTGACGGTGGTGCCTGCATGCATTTCTTCGCGGATTTGCGTGCGTGTCGCTTCGAGCAATAGAGAGGCGCCAGCAGCGGCGAACAGCAGCATGATCAAAGTAATCAGCAAATTGAGTCTAAATCGTAAGCTCATGATTTATATGATTATTTTCTATTTATTGGCTTAGAAGTTTTTTCCGGCAATGGAAAATCTAATGAAAATCATTAGGCAGCAATCATGCAATCACGCTCACTAAGTTGGTATAGCCAGCGCACAATTCACATCGAGACATTGGTAACGGAAGCAATCCGGTGTTTCGTTTTCTCAATCGACCAAACAGGAGCCTACCATGCAATGGAACAAACCAACATTCAATGAAATGCGTTTCGGTTTTGAAGTAACAATGTACATCAACAACCGCTAATTCGCACCACCAGGCCCTGCGATGCGGGGCCTGATTTTATGTAGCGGGAGTAGCGGATGTTTGTACATGTTTTAGGCAGCGCAGCCGGCGGCGGTTTCCCGCAATGGAATTGCAACTGTACCAATTGTCGTGGCGTTCGCGACGGCAGTATCAAAGCGTATCCGCGTACACAATCCTCCATAGCGGTCAGCAGCGACGGCATCAACTGGGCTTTGCTCAACGCCTCGCCGGACATACTCACGCAAATCAAAGCCTTTACCAAAATTCAACCCGCGCGCAGCTTGCGTGATTCAGGCATTCGCGCAGTCGTATTGATGGATGCCCAAATCGACCACACTACCGGATTGCTCATGTTACGCGAAGGGTCGAAACTGAACCTATATAGCACCGCTTGCGTCTATCATGATTTACGCAGCGTAAATCCTTTGCTCAAAGTGCTGGATCATTATTGTGGCTCTGAGTGGCACGAAATCCATACCGAACCCGTGCAAGCGTTTAGTGTTGATGGCGTTGAGCATTTAAGTTTCGCGCCGTTGCCATTGAAAAGTAACGCGCCGCCTTACTCTACGCGGCGCGACCAGCCGTTGCCCGGCGATAACATCGGCTTGCAAATCACCGATACACGCACGGGTAAAAAGCTTTTTTACGCCCCCGGCTTAGGTGTCGTTGAAACGCATGTTCTACACGCAATGCAAGAGGCCGATTGTGTGTTGGTCGATGGCACTTTCTGGACTGAAGATGAAATGATCACCCAAGGTTTAGGGAAAAAACCTGCCGCTTCTATGGGCCATCTGCCGCAATCCGGCAAGGGCGGTATGATAGAAATCCTCGCCGACATGAACAAGCCGCGAAAAATTTTGATCCACATTAACAACAGCAACCCGATTTTGAACGAAGACTCAGCACAAAGAAAAATCCTCGCCCAACAAAAAATTGAAGTCGCCCACGACGGAATGGA
>JAYVGF010000055.1:0-32050 GCA_043772415.1 Betaproteobacteria bacterium | reverse complement strand
CAGGTAAAACTTTCAATTTGCCGTACGCGATTATTATCGGCAACACCGGCACTGTCGCTGCCACTAATGTGCAGACGGTGGACAACTTGGTGCACACGTTTGGTACGGCACCTGTTATAGCCGTCAGTGGATTCAGTGTTACCGCAAACGCGCCGGCGACAGCGGCGAACTGTAGCGCTCCCGCCAGTGTTTATAACGGTGTAGGCAATATCGCATTGCTGGCGGGCAATCAGAATTTACCGGTCGGCGGCAGCTGCACGATTAACTTTACCGTCAGTCTCGATTACGGCATCAATCCGCTACCCGTCGTCATTCAAAACAATGACACCTGGGCATCGTCCGCTTCGGGTCCGAACGCCGGGCATACGATACCTAACGCAGGCGCAGTCACAGCGCCGATTAACGCACTGGCGGTCGATCAATCTACCAATGCTTTAGTTCTGCCAACTTTGCCTAATGCAGATATTCCTTCATCAACCCCAGTCAGCTTTCCCAAACGCAAGATAGGCGCGGCAAAACATAAAGTATCCATCAAGCCGATCGGCTCGTTGGCGAAATACGCCATTACCTATGACATCAAGGTAGTCAACGAGGGCGATGAGACGCTGACGGACGTGGAAATATCTGACCAGTTAATCGGCAGCGGCGTAAATATTCCATTCGCACTTGCGGAAGTTTCCGATGCCGGTCTCGGTGTGCAAAGCAAAGTTATTTTGGTGCCTCCCGCGTTAGCCGGATCAGTGGCGCCGGTGGTTCAGTCTTTGTATGACGGCAACGCTGGCAATTCCGTCATTGCGACTGGCGGCGTGTTGTCTCCCGGCGATAGTCTGATTGCCCGTGTTGTCATCCATGTAAAACCAACCAAAGGCCAAAAAATTGGCCAGGCAATAGTGAAGTCGAAAGACTCGTCCGGCAGCAACGTAGAAGATAGATCGAATAATGGCACCTCGCCGAACAGCGGCAACCCAGGCAACGACAATACAAAAGACAGTCAGGATACGGTCAACGATGTTCCGACTGAAATCAGGTTTGCTGCGATATCCGGCAAGGTGTGGAAAGATGAAAACAATAATCGCATCAAGGACACAACCGAGCCATCTCTCGACACAACCATCACCGTCTCCGGTGACGAACTGGCAAATCCTGTCAGCGAAACAAGCATAGCCGGCGCGTACAGCGTGGCGGTGCCGGTATCCTCCACGCCCTATACGGTAACGGAAACCAATCCAGCCGGTTTGAATGAAGGCTACTCAATTAAGGCCGCGGTTGCGGCAAATCCTGCCGTGCCAGCAGTGATGACTGCAAACAGCAGCGTCATCACCGCTTTGTTCACCGATGCAGTCGATGGCAGCGGCGCGCCGATACTCGACTACGCCAATAATGACTTCACTGAATTGCCCAAGGGTTCGATCGGCGTTGCCAAGCGCATTGTTGCTGCTGTGCCTGTATTGGGACAGCCTGGCCAATTTGATATCACACATGAATTTATGATAGAAAACAAAGGCTTAGTGCCGATCAACAATGTGCAATTGTCGGATGCTTTATTCGGCACCAGCGCAACCACATCTAGCCCATGGCAGGCCGCAGAAATTATCGGCGTGCAGTCCATCACGATCACCGATTTAGTGAACGGTGCGACCGCGACGGCCAACACAGTTGGCAGTACGGGTTACATCGGGGATGGCAATGTCGGCGGCAATGCCATCAAACTGATTGTGGCCGGCAGTTTGCCGGCCGATACGCCCAGCATCAAGACGGCGATCAAAGCTCGCATGACGGTTCGCGTAAAAGCGGCAGCCGGTTTGCGTAACGGCCAGGCAGTTGCCGACGCGAGTGATCCAATAGGCAATGCCGTCAACGACAAATCCGCAAACAACATTTCGGCGGTGATGACTTCAACGCCGAACGCAGGCAAGGCCGATGATGCGGCTAACGACGTACCGACACCGATCATCTTCGGCCAGATCAGCGGCAGAGTGTATGAAGATCTGAATAATAACGGTCTTTATGAAACGGCAAACACGCCGACAGAAAAAGGCATCGGCGGCGTCAAGCTGATGGTAAATGGCGGTGACTTGCCAGCGGGGGGGATCGAGACTGTCAGCGACAGTGCCGACACGCCCGCGAAGGGCAGCTATAGCGTGCTGGTTCCGGTTATCAGCGCCAGTACGAAATTTTCGGTAGAAGAAGTGCAGCCAGCGGGATATGCCGACGGCATAGACACGGCGGGCAGTTTGGGGGCTTCGCCCTCGGCAAGCGCAAGCGCACAAGCAGCAGGCAGCGTGTTTAACGGCGGCAGTGACGGGCTGTTCAACATCACCTTGACCGAAACTAATTTTGTTTCGACGGATAATAATTTCGGCGAACTGGTGGGCGGTAATGTAGCTATCGCAAAACGGGTGAAATCCATAGCGCCGGTTACCGGCCAACCGGCTCAGTTCGATGTGACCTATGAATACAACGTCGCCAATCCTTCATCGGTTTCGATCTCGAATGTCACGGTAAGCGATCCGCTGTTCAACGGCGCGACAGGCGTGACGGTTCCCTTTACTGCAGCAGAAGTTGTAAGTGTGCTGTCTATTTCCGCTCCGGTAGTTTCCAGCGGATCGACGTTGACGCCTGCAACAACTGGCGCCGGTGGCTATAGCGGCGACGGTGCTACGCCGGTAACTCAAACAATGATTGTCGGCGGCACATTAGCCGCCAACGCCACGGCGCAGGTCACGCTGACGGTGCGCGTGAAACCGAACGCAGGCGATCACAACAGTCAGGCCATTATTAACGGCAAAGACGCGGGCGATGTAGCGGTAACGGATAAATCCAATGACGGCACTTCGCCTTCCGGCGATTCATTGACGCCATTGTCTTTCGCTACTGTTTCAGGCGTGGTTTACAAAGACAACAATAACGATGGCGTGCAAGCTGGCGCCAATGAAACCGGTGTTGCCGGACGGGAAATCAAGCTCGCTGGCGGAACGCTAAGTGGCGCAACGCCAAGCATTGTAGTGGCTACTGGTACCACGGGTGCATATAGTTTCACCGTGCCGGTATTGGCCGCCAACGATCTTGCGTACAGCTTGAGCAAAGCTGCAGCGGCGGGTGGTTTGTCTGACGGTAAATCAACGCAGCCTGCTTCAACCAGTGGCACTGGCGCACCGAGCGCAGGCGCATCCGCGACTATGTCCGCCGTTAAACCCAATTCACCTATTGCGTTCCCGGGCCATGTGTTTGGCGAATTACCCAAGGGTGCAATTGGCTTGGCCAAGCGCGTGGTTTCCAATATTCCGGTGGCGGCAACGCCGGGGCAATACGATGTAGTGATTGAATACAAAGTCAGCAATAGCGGCCCGGTGGAGCTGCAGAATGTACTGATCACCGATACTTTGGTAGGTGCAGTCGGAAGCGGTGCGCCGTTCAAGCCGGCCGAGTTGGTGGCGGTGAAATCATTATCCAATGTGACTGCGCCAACAGCAGGTTCAGCGTTGAGTCTAAATACCATCACCAGTAGCGGCGCCTTTGATGGCACGGTGGCCAACAACGTGTTGGTCACCAGTGCTTCGAATCTCAAGCCCGCTGCGTTCGGTATTTTCCAAATCAGTTTGCGTGTTAAACCCGAAGCGGGAGCGCATGATGGACAAGCTGAAGTGGTCGCAAAAGATATAGCCGGCAATAGCGTCAGCGACAAATCCACCGACGGTGTCAATCCGACTGCGGGCGATGCAACTAAACCCGCCGACGATGCAGCCAACAATATCAAGACGCCGCTCAACTATGCAGCGCTGAGCGGCAGCGTTTATAAAGACAGTAATAACAATGGCGTGAAGGATACGGCTGAGCAAGGAATCGGCGGTGTCGTCGTTACGGTGAAAGACGGTGTGTTACCCGCTGCAGGCTCTATTGCGACTACTACCAAACCCGACGGCAGCTACGCCATCATTGTTCCCGTCGGCACTAATTACACTGTTGAAGAAACCCAACCCGCCGGTTATGGCGACGGTAAAGATACGGCGGGCAGCGACACGAATGCCAACAACGGTACCGTTACTTCTGGCGCAGGCTTGTCTGCAGGCGTAGGCGCTGATCGTATCACCAGCATTAATGCAGCCAGCCCAATAGTCTATGCCGGTTATAACTTTGGCGAAGCGGTCGGCGGTTTAAGCGGTCACGTCTGGATTGATCTGAATAAAGACCAGGCGCAGAAATCCGGCGAAGCCGATTTCAAAGATATTCCGGTGCGAGTGTATCCTTGCTGCGGTTATGTTGACGCGCTCACCGGCCAGAATTACATCGACATCAAGACCGATGCTACCGGCAACTACGCAGCGGAATTGCCATCCGGCGCAGCGCGTATTGTCATTACCCGCCCGGTCAATTTTGAGTTGACCACAGCAAGCAGCGAAGATCAGAGCGTGCTAGTGATAGCCGGCACCAATACGGTTGCATTGAATACCGGCTATTTTCCTCTCGGGCCGGATCTCAAAGTCAACCTGTCGCATAGTCCGGCCAAGTTTACCCTCAACAACAGCGGCAACTTGACCATCGTGGTGAACAACGCCGGGCAACAACCGACGGTCGGCAGTTATTCCGTATTGGCACAATTAGCTGAAGGCCTGAAAGTAAACGCCGAAGCTTTGACCGCTGCAGGAACCGGTTGGAAGTGTTCCCTTGTCGCTACCGCATCGGCCGATCAGGTTCGTTGCGATAGCACGGAGGTTATAGCCGCCGGAGCAGTCAGCCCTAATCCGATTCAGTTAAAAGCCTTCGTCAAAGAAACCGTTAGCACCAGCGCCGAAATCGCGAACAAGGTTCTCATTAAAGGCGGCGGCGAAACTACGCCGGATCGTCAACCCACCATGGCAGAGGAAGCGGCACTGACGGACAAAAGCGCACAGCTCGCTGCTTGCGGCCCGGCCAATGCTTGCCAGGATGCATTGCAAGTGCAGAAGCCCGCTGCGGTCAGCGGTAGCGCATGGCTGGAAAATACCAACGCGAACCAGCAGAACGAGCAAGGCGAATTGCCCTTGCCCGGCTGGCGTGTTGCGGTGATCGATTATGCCGATCCTGTCCACCCCGTCGTCAAAGGCACGGCGATAGTGGATGCCAACGGTCATTACAAAATCGATAATCTCGAACCGACCACGACGACATCGAAATACCGTCTGCAATTTTTCGACGATACCCAGGCATCTGTCGATCCGTTAAAAGCCGTGCCGTGGATCACACCGGTGAATAATTCCGGCACCACGCAATCTGTCAGCAACGGCAATCGCTTTGCGGTCGATATCGCCAGCTTGCCGGCGGGTACAACCTTGGCAGCACAAGACTTGCCGCTCGATCCGTCCGGCGTGGTGTACGACGCGGTGACGCGTCAGCCGGTTGTCAATGCGGTGGTGAAATTCTGCCGTAAGGGCGCAGCTATGGCGCCGACCGACTTGATCAACGGCGCGTTGTATAACGTAGTCGATGCGAGTTGTGTGTCGATGAGTACCGGTGCGTCGGGTGCTTATCAGTTCATCCTGCAAGCAGGTGTCACAGGTGAGTTTACTTTGGATGTGACGTCGGTTCCATCCGGTTACTTGCCCGGGCTCGCGAAAAGCATACCGGCGAAAACTATCACGCTGAATTCAGCCGCACCGGCTGCAGGCGTTGCCGACGCGAATCCTGCTACGCCGGCGTTTGAAGTCCAGGTGCAGGCAGGCTCTCCTCGGGTTGGCGAATCGACAAACTACTTTGTTTCGTTTGCTTTGACCCAAGGCGCGAAGGACGTGATTCACAATCACATTCCGCTTGATCCTGCAGTGCCGACCAAAATCTTCGCCAGCAAAACCGGCGATCGTTCAGTGGTCGAACTCGGCGACACATTGAAATACACCATCCAAGTTCGTCACGCATTCGGCTCGCCGTTGCCATTGGTCGTTGCCATGGATCGTTTGCCTGCGGGATTCAAATATATTCCCGGCTCGACCACTATCGACAGCGTAGCGGTGACCGATGCAGTGGCGGGCATTGCTGGCCTCGGACCGCAACTCAATTTCAGGTTGGGTGCATTGGCGGTTAATCAGTTACTGACTTTCACTTACCGCGCGCGTGCTGCTGTAGGTAGCTTGGAAGGCTCAGGCATCAACGTCGTACAAGCGGTATCGGATACGGTTCGTTCCAACGAAGCGCGTTTCAAAGTAAAAGTCACCGGCGGCGTGTTCAGCAAGGACGCCTGCGTAGTCGGAAAAATATTCGTCGATTGCAACGGCAATGCGGTGCAGGACGCGGAAGAAATCGGCATCCCCGGCGTACGCTTGTACCTCGAAGACGGAACATATTTGGTCAGCGATGTGGAAGGCAAGTACAGCTACTGCGGATTGAAGCCGATGACGCATATGCTAAAAGTGGATGCCACTACTTTGCCTCGCGGCAGCCGACTCACGACGTCGAGCAACCGCAACGCCGGTGACGCCAACTCACTGTTCCTCGACATCAAGAATGGCGAATTGCACCGCGCTGATTTTATCGAAGGTTCTTGTTCCAATACTGTGCTCGAACAAGTCAAGGCGCGGCGCAGCCAGGGTGAAGTGCGCTCGCCGGAAAGCGAGAAGCAAGGCGCCCCGGCGCTTAAATTCCACGGTAAGGCAGCAGGCTATCCGCAAGAAGGAACCGATAGTGCGAATCAACCGTTGGTGAAACCTCGCTTGCCTGTTCCGAGCAGCAGCCCCGCCAAAGGAACGGAGTCGGAAAAAAATATTCCGGTGCCGGATCTGCCCGCAGCATCCACTAACACGATCAGCAAATAAGGGGACGACCATGAAAACCCTCCTTAGCCCTGTTGTTGCCACGAATCTGAGTGCTGTATATAACTATATGAATATATTGAATAAATTATCGTATGTGCGCAGACCTATTACCGTTGCATCGGTGCTGGTATTGGTCAGTTATTCGGCCGGCGCGCTGGCGCAAGAAAATAATTTTCGCTTCGACGCGGCGAAAAATTTTGAACAGAATTCCGCACAAGATAAGCCAGCAGTGTTTGCTGGCGAACGAGGCGGAATTAATTACGCTGATAATGTACTGGTCGGAAAGCTGGAAGTTGAAGTGGATAAAGATGGGCTTCCTGCGGACGGCCAGTCCGCCAGCAAAATAACTGTGCGCTTAAAAAATAAATCGGGACTACCGATGGATGGCATCGTTAGCGTGGAGGTATCGGGCGGCCGTTTGCAATTGCCCGACGCGAGAACTGACGAGTTGTCAGTAGGCCGTCGCGATCTGGATCGCGTCACTCCAGGCACGCAAATCAAAGTGCAGGGCGGCGTTGCTGAGTTCAACTTGTTAGCGCCTGACGCGGCGCAGGACGTGCGCGTCCGCGTGACTGCCGGAGAGGTAACAGCCGAAGGTGTGGTCAGCTTTCTGCCCGACGTGCGTGAAATGATCGCCGCAGGTTTGATAGAAGGCGCCATCCGCTTATCCAAAAAAGACGCCGCGCAATTTTCTTCTGCGCGCATTGATGATGGATTCGAGGCGGAATTGCGGCATTTCGAGCGGCAGTTTAACGACGGCAAGGGCAGTGCTGCCGCGCGCGCTGCCGTATTCCTCAAAGGTAAAATCAAAGGCGAGGCACTGTTGACGCTGGCCTACGATTCGGAAAAAGAAACCCGCGCCCGATTGTTGCGCGATATCCGGCCGGAAGAATTTTATCCGGTGTACGGCGACGCTTCGCTAAAGGGTTTTGACGCGCGTTCATCGAGCAAGTTTTATGTGCGCATCGATGAAAAAAAGAATTATTTACTCTATGGCGATTTCACCACCGACAACAATTCCGGCATCGAGAGCGGCGGAAAAATGTCGTCGAGCCGGTTGCGTGACTTGGGTCAGTACAACCGTAGCGTAACCGGCGTCAAAGGGCATTGGGAAAACGCCGGTTTTTCCGGCAGCGCGTTCGCCAGCCGTGACAGCTTGAAGCAAGTAGTAGAGGAATATCAGGCGAACGGCACCTCGGGCCCGTTTGCCGTGCGCAATAATTCGGCATTGGAGAATTCGGAAAAAGTCGAATTGATCGTGCGCGACCGCAATCAATTGGGCATGGTAAAAACAGTCACTGCATTGGTGCGCTTCACCGATTACAGCTTCGAGCCTTTTTCAGGACGTATTTTATTCAAATCGGCGATTCCTTCCACTACACCTTCGGGCGATCCGGTTTATGTACGCATTACTTATGAAGTCGATACCGGCGGCGAAAGTTTTTGGGTCGGCGGCATTGATGGGCAAGCCTCCATCGGTGGCGCAGCCATAATCGGCGGATCGTTGATAAGCGACCAAAACCCGAATGCCCCTTACAAATTGGGCAGCGTAAATGCTGCGGTCAAATTGGGCGACAAGACAAGGTTGACCGGCGAACTGGCGCAGTCTGAAGCGACGACCTATAGTTTGAACAGCGGCGGGTTGACTACGCGCTATGCTTTACCCACCGGACAAGCAGGCGAAATCAAAAATGAAACCTCCGGCAAAGCGGGCCGTATAGGACTGGAACATAAAGATGAAAATGTTGAAGCTAAAATTTTCGCGGCAGCGGCGGGCAGTGAATTCATTAATCCTGCTGCATCTGTGTCGCAGGGACGGCGCGAAGCGGGTGCCAATGCTGCGGTAAAAATCACGGAAAAAATCAAGCTGTTCGGGGATGTGAGCAAATCGGAAGATCACCTCACCGGTGCCGAGCGCGCGCAGGCGCAACTCGGCGCAGGACTGGCCGTCAACGACACCTTCAGCGTTGATTTCGGCATTCGCCGCGTCAAGGAAGATTCACCCAACGGCGTGATCAGTTTGCCGCAAGGTCCGAGCGGAATGACCGCACCGGGCGGCAGCCCTGCTGGCGGTTTTGGCGGCGGGGTCGATCCCGTCAACTTGGCCGGCAACGGTTCGACACTCACCACTTTGGCACCGATTTCCTCAACCGTAGCGACAGGCGGGCTCAATCATCTCGAAGCTACTACTTTGCGCTTGGGCGCCAAGTGGAAAGCTACTGAACGATTCACCGTGCTAGGTGAAGTGGAAGGGGGCGTGCAAGGCGATGACAAACGCCGCTTTGCTTTGGGTGGTAATTATCAAATGGCCGAACGCACCCGATTATTCGGTCGCTACGAAACCCAATCCGGACTCGGCTCCGCTTACAGCCTGACGCCGGGAGACAAGTCTTCTGCCTTGGTGTTCGGCGTTGATAATACGTACATGACCGGCGGTCAGTTATTCAGCGAATACCGCTTGCGCGACGCTATCAATGGCCGCGATGCGCAATTGGCTAATGGCCTACGCAATACCTTCAATGTGTCGGAAGGTTTGGCCTATACCGCTTCGGCGGAGCACCTCAAAATATTGAGCGGGCTTAACCCTGAAGCGTTGGCGCTCACCGGCGGCGTGGATTACACGGCTGACCCGCTCTGGAAAGGCTCGGCGCGGTTGGAATGGCGGCGCGCATTTGATACCAGCGCGACCCCTGGCAACGATACTTGGCTGTCCACTTTGTCGCTGGCGCGCAAACTTGACCGCGACTGGACCATGTTGGCGCGCAATTATTGGCTCTACACGCAAAACAAGGCAGCGGGTAATGCAATGCAAGACCGCATCCAGTGGGGCTTCGCCTACCGCGATACCGATACCAATTTATTCAACGCGCTGGCCAAGTACGAATACAAAACCGAGCGCAACGATGTACAACCTTATGCTAGAAAAGCGCATGTGTTCAGTTCACATGGCGATTACCACCCCAGCCGCCCATGGTGGTGGTCGGGTCGGATTGCGGCCAAACGCGTGGAAGAAAGCGGCGCGGACAATTACAGCGCCTATCTGGGTTCCGGCCGCGTGGTGTACGACGTGACGGAAAATTGGGATGTGGGTCTGATGGCATCCTTGTTATACAGCCCGCAAGGTGCCGCCAAGCAATATGCGGCGGGCGCCGAAATAGGCTACCTGGTGCGACAGAATTTGTGGCTATCCGTCGGATACAACTTCAGCGGTTTTTCCGATAAGGATTTGACAGCAGCGGATTACACCAATAGCGGTTTGTTTATTCGCCTGCGATTCAAGTTCGATGAGGATTTATTCAAAAAAGACAACGCCAGGACCAGCGGCGAAACGACAGTCCGCTAAACACACCGGAATCAATTAAACCAGATGAGTATTAAAGGAAAAACCATGAAATCCAAACACCACCGTTTTTTTGCTGCGCTCGCCATGATGAGCATGGCCGGTGTCAACTTAGCGGCTCAGTCGCTTAATGATACAAACAAAAACATCAGCGATGAATCTATCGCGGCGGACTACGCCACCTACGGCGCGACGCAAAGCCGCATCAAGGCGCTGAACGATACCGGTCGTCTTGTCGCGGATTATCATCTGGCGAAAGCCCAATGCTGGCTCGATGTTTCTTTGCATGAATATACGCGCAATGACCGTTCGGCCTTTCCGCGCGAGGCCTTGAGACTGGCCGAGAAACTGATAGCCGGGATGGAGGCGAAAAAATCGGCGCAGGAATTAGGCTGGGACACGCCCTTGATAAATGGTGCGCCGAAATTACGCCAGGATTTGTGGGCCAATATCGAATCCTTGAAAAGCCATCCAGGTTTTGCGTGCGCGACGCAAAAAACCGCCTGCGCCGAAGTCGAACTGGCACATGCCGGTAACGAGCACAATCAACAGCAGTGGCGCCACGGCAAACCTTATGTACAAATTGCCGAAGATAATCTTGCAGAAGCCAAAAAAGCGGCAGATGCGTGCTTGGCCAAAGCGGCTACATCAATCCCGCAGACTACGACACCGCTAGTGGTCAGATTCGAGCCGGCGACGGCCACCGCCCAGTCAGCCAAACCTGTGGCAGTGGATGTTCCCCTACCGACGCCGATCAAAATGGTGCAAGAATCCTTGGCATGGCAGTCCATTATTTTGTTCAATTTCGATAAGCGCGATATGAATAGTGTGGTTGTTTCAACTAAAAACCAATTGGATGAAATGATAGCCAAAGCACTATCCCCGGAAATATCGGTCAATCGGATTAGCGTAACCGGCCATGCAGACCGCATGAATATCGCCGGTCTGCCTGGTTACAATACCAAACTTGCGCAAGACCGCGCGCAGGCTGCCAAATCCTATTTGGTCAGTAAAGGCTTCGATGCCAACCTGATCAGCGTTGCGTCCAAAGCGGATAGCGAGCAAGTGGAAACCTGCAACGTACGCTTCAAATCCACGCTGGAATTACAACAGTGCCTGGCAAACAACCGCCGGGTAGAAGTCACAGTGGAAGCGTTAAAACTGAAATAAGCACGCCATCACCCATCTGAATGAAGCAGCCTGTTAGGTTAGACAGGCTGCTTTCCTGCGCCATATTCCCTCGGCTTGTTAATGAGCCATCCCTGATAGACTTAAGTTGTAACATTGCAGTAAACCTGCGGCTTTGTCACAATGCAGGATATTCATTTTTTCCGCAGATATTCGGCGCAAGATTTTGCGCTATTTTGCGGAAGCCGATTATCTTTGGAGAGCATTGTGGCAAGACTGTTACTTATTTTTGTTGTTGGTTTCGTGGCTTATTTGTTGGTCAAAAGCTATTTCAAAAAATTGAACCAGACGCGTCGTCCGCCGGAAGCCCAGTCAGGCGTGCAAGGCGATGATAAAAAAATGCTCCGCTGCGAACACTGCGGCATTCACGCGCCGCAGTCGGAGGGGGTTACGGCTGAAGACAAGTTTTATTGCAGCGACGAGCACTATCGCCTTAACGCGAAAAAATGAAAACGGAAACGGCTGACTTCCCTTCCGCCACGCCTGCAATGGAAAAGCCTCCCAGCTTTATGGATCGCTTTCTTCACCCCGACAACTCGACTATTCCCGAGAGCTATTGGCGTTCGCTGACCTATTTCAACATCTATCGCGGCCTGGTGGCCTTGGTGTTTTTTTGCACCATCCTATTTTTTTATGGGCAAACGGCCTTCGGTTCTGTCGCGCCACAGCTTTTTCTGGCAACTTGTGCCGCTTATTTTTTAAGCAGTTTGTTGTTTGCGTGGATGATTCATAAACGTTCTCCGGCCTTCCCGATTCAGCTGCAATTGCAGGTGTTGAGCGATATTGTGTGCCTGGTGATACTCATGTACGCCAGCGGCGGTATCAGGAGCGGTGTCGGCTTGATGCTGTTGATCAGCATGATGGCAGCAGGTTTGGTCAGTCGCGGCCGCATTGCGTTGTTCCATGCGGCGGCGGCGACCATTTGCGTGTTGTTCGTCGAGTTTTATCGCGACATCGGCGGTGAGACATCATCAGTTGATTATGTGCAGAGCGGCATGCTGTCCAGCGGATTTTTTGTCACCGCCTGGCTCGCCCATACACTGGCGAAATATTCGCAGGAAAGTGCACAACTGGCTGCGCGACGCGGCAAAGACTTAATCAATATGGCGCAAGTGAACCAGTTGGTGATTCAGGATTTGTCCGATGGCGTGCTGGTGATAGACGGTGAAGGTAAAGTGCGCAGTGCCAATACGCAGTCGGAAAATTATCTCGGCAGTGTGCTTACGCGGCCCGGTGCAAAGTTGCGCGACGTTTCGTTGGAGTTGGCCATGCGGTTGGAACGCTGGCGCACGCAGCCGTCGGAAAAATTTTCACCGCTTCAAGCAATAGTGCAAAACGTATCGTTGGAAACACGCTTTGTCTCTATCGGGTCGAGTGAGCCGAAGCCGACAGTGATATTTTTGCGCGATTTAAGCCGCCAGCAAAGTGCTGCCCAACAAATCAAACTGGCGGCGATGGGGCGCCTCACGGCCAGCATCGCGCACGAAATCCGCAATCCGCTCAGTTCGATTAACCATGCGGCCGAGTTAATGCAGGAAGGTGAACATATCGCGCCGACGGATGCGCGCTTGCTGCAAATCATCCGTGACAATTCTTTACGTCTCGATCGCATGGTGCAAGAAGTGCTGAATCTGAATCGGCGCGAACATGCGAATCCTGAGGCAATAGCTCCATCTAAGTATCTATTTGATTTTATTGAAGATTTTTCTCAAGTGGAACGCATTCCGAAGACTGCCTTTTCACTCGAAATCGAAACTGGCAAGGCTTTCAGTTTTGACCGTACCCATCTCAATCAGGTATTGTGGAACCTCACCCGCAATGCGTGGCGGCATTGTCAGCAGCGCGATCATAGTATTCGCTTTTGTTTTTCGAATGTTCCCATGGAAAATATGCTTCAACTCGACATTATTGACGACGGACCCGGCGTGGATCCCGCCTTGCAAGACCAATTGTTCGAACCTTTTTTCACCACCGAATCGCAAGGCACCGGCCTCGGACTTTATATCGCGCGTGAAGTGTGTGAAGCCAATGGAGGGCGTTTGGAATATGTCAGCGTAGCGCCCGGCGGGCAGTTCCGCATCCTGATGCGGGAGGCTTAAACATGCGTCGCGTATTAGTAGTCGATGATGAGGCCGATATCCGCGAATTGCTCATGCTCACGCTGAGTAAAATGGGTGTCGATGCCGACACGGCGGAAACGTGCGCTGAAGCTTTTGAATATCTTAAAGGTAATGCTTACGATTTGTGTTTAACCGACATGCGTTTGCCTGATGGTAACGGGCTGAAAATCCTTGAGCACATCTCGGAGAATTATCCGAATATCCCGGTTGCGGTAATTACCGCCTACGGTAGCGCCGAGAATGCCGTGGCGGCTTTGAAGGCCGGCGCGTTTGACTATCTGGCCAAGCCGATAGGCTTGAAAGAATTACGCGATTTGGTGAATGCCGCGCTCAAGTTGCCGCAAGCGAGCGTACGCAAAACATTGAACGAAAAGCCACCTGTGGATAGCGGCCCCAAATTATTGGGCGATTCCGCGCCGGTCAATAAAGCGCGCGAAATGATCGAAAAGCTGGCGCGCAGCCAGGCGCCGGTATATGTCACGGGTGAATCGGGCAGCGGCAAGGAAGTCGCCGCGCGAACCATCCACGCCAAAAGTGCGCGCGCCGATGCGCCGTTTATTCCGGTTAACTGCGGCGCGATTCCGGAAAATCTCATGGAAAGCGAATTCTTCGGTTACAAAAAAGGTTCGTTCACCGGCGCGGACAGCGACAAGATCGGTTTTTTTCAAGCAGCCAACGGCGGTACTTTATTCCTCGACGAAGTGGCCGACCTGCCGCTCGCCATGCAAGTGAAATTACTGCGCGTGATCCAGGAGAAAAAAGTCCGTCGTATTGGCGACACCGCGGAAGCGGCTATTGATGTGCGCATTATCAGCGCCACGCACCAGGCTTTGGCCGAGCGCGTTGAGGACGGCCGTTTCCGTCAGGACTTGTATTACCGTCTGAATGTGATCGAGCTTAAAATGCCCAGCTTGCGCCAAATCCCCGATGACATTCCGGTCATCGCGCGTTCCATCCTCGCGCGCTTTGCCCGGCAAAACGGCGGCGCGGTGCCGACTATCGACGATGCGGCGATGAAGGCTTTGCAGCAATACGATTTTCCCGGCAACGTGCGCGAATTGGAAAATGTGCTCGAACGCGCGCTGGCTCTCTGTGGCGGCAATAAAATCGGCAAGGACGATTTGTATCTTAGCGAAGTCGGCGACGTTGACAACCAACTGAGCGGCACCTTGCAACCGGGCGAATTGCCGCTGGAAGATTACCTCGACCGCGTTGAGCGCGACGCCATCATGCAAGCACTGGAAAAAACCCGCTACAACAAAACCGCTGCGGCGAAATTGTTAGGCATTACGTTTCGCGCGTTGCGCTATCGCCTGGATAGATTGGGTATTGATTAAGCCTGCAGGCCGATGCAATGCGCAAGCCCTTAGCCGATAACGCCAATCAACGAACCAATTAAATAGACTAAAGAGAATGATGATGCAAAAACCGGAAGATGTACTCAAACAATGGATGCAGCACGTAAACGATCATAGTATCGAGGGTCTTATATCGCTGTACGATGAACATGCGGTGTTGATCCCGACCTTTTCCAATCGGCTGCTCAGCACGCCAGAGCGGATACGTGAATATTTTGAACGTCTGTGCAGCCGCGAAGAATTGAGCATCGCCATGCACGAAAAGACATTGATCGTGCAGCCGATATCGGCCGACTTGTATTCCCTGTGCGGGATTTATTGCTGGCGCTTTGCTATCGACGGCGAGCTGTTCAGCTTCGAGGCGCGCTTCAGTTATCTACTCAATCCTGCGCTGCAGCAACCTATCTTGCAACATCATTCATCGCAAATTCCGCGCGTGATTTGATGTAACGGACGGCAGTGTTCTGCTGCCGAAGTTTATTTTGTAAACTTCTATTTCTGTAAACTTTTATTCTGAATACGTTTGCGTGCGAATAAAAATCCTTCATGAAAATCGCCAAGCAATTAGCTTTTCCGCCAACCAATACCGACACGCCCGTGCTGGTCTTATCCGGTGCGCGTTTTCGTTTGCAGGAAAACGGTTGGGTGAAAGGCGCAACGCGTGTACGTTCCCCCAATTTTAATCGGCGCCCGAAAGGCATGCCGATCGAATTATTGGTGATTCATAACATCAGCATGCCGCCGGGCGAGTTCGGCGGCAATGACGTGGCGAAATTATTTACCAATCGCCTCGATTGGGAGTCGCACGAATTCTATAAAACCCTACGCGGACTCAAGGTGTCGGCGCATTTTTTTATCCGGCGCAATGGCGAGGTGATGCAGTTCGTGCCGTGTATTTTGCGTGCGTGGCATGCGGGGGTGTCGTCGTGGCGCGAGCGTAGTAATTGCAATGATTTTTCCATCGGGATTGAAATGGAAGGTACGGATACCGAGCCGTTTACCGATGCGCAATATGTCGCTTTGAGCTCGCTCACCCAGCTATTAAAACGCGCTTATCCTATTGTCGATATCACCGGACATTCGGATATTGCCCCCAGCCGCAAGACTGATCCGGGGCCGAATTTCGACTGGCAGCGCTATCGCAGTGTTTTTTAGTTAACTATTTGATTTTATTGAGTTTTTTCTTTATCCCGGTTTGAGGGCAATTTCTCCGCAATTTTCCTGCCACCGGATTTTGTCAATACATCAAACTATGAATCCGTGCGAATTTTCTATTTGACATCAATTGCCTCAAGCACTAGCATTAGTCTTTATCGGCGGCACAAACCACAACATCTTGTGGAAATCATTGTGTATAAGCTGTGGATGAAATTGTCCCGGCGGCCGATTTTCTCAGCTTTATCAATATTACAAAACGAGCGGGACTTTTAGTTTACGACTGATTTTCCGCCGCCTGGGATATAGCGTTTTCCCCGGTAAGTACTTGGCTTTGCGTAAAAAGCCACGGCTCACCGTTCCGAAACGCATCACAGGCAGGCAAAACAGTTAGCAACGAAATAGCGCCATAAAATTTTTTCAGGAGATTGAATCATGCGTTTGTCCGGCACTGATATGAATCAAACCAACCCCATTCCCTTGTCGATGCTGGCAGCAGAATCGGCTTCGCACACCAACGCCCAATACGCCGCGTATAAATTGATACGTCGCAACGGTGCCGTGGTGGCGTTTGAACCGAGTAAAATTTCCGTCGCATTGACCAAAGCGTTTATTGCGGTGAATGGCGGACAAGGTGCCGCGTCTGCGCGTATCCGTGAAGTGGTGGCGCAATTGACTGAGTCCGTGGTTGCGGCGTTGGTGCGTCGGCAGCCGGCCGGCGGCACTTTTCATATAGAAGACGTGCAAGATCAAGTAGAGTTGGCGCTGATGCGCTCAGGCGAGCACGATGTCGCGCGTTCGTATGTGTTGTATCGCGAAAAGCAAAATCAGGCACGCGCAGCGCAAAAAGCCGAAGCCAGTGCCGCGAAACCTGTAGCGGTATTGCATGTGACCGAAAATGGCGTCAAGCGCCCGCTCGATTTGGCGCATCTCGAATCGATTATTGCCGAGACCTGCGAAAATCTGGGCCCAGCAGTCAGCGTCAAACCGATTTTGGAAAACACGCTGAAAGATTTGTACGACGGCGTGCCGCAAGACGAAGTGTTCAAGTCCGCCATTCTCTCCGCGCGTGCCTTGATCGAACAAGATCCCGCCTATAGCAAAGTGACGGCGCGTTTGCTCATGCACACCATCCGCAAAGAAATTCTCGGCGAAGAAGTCACCCAGGCGCAAATGGTCACGCGCTATGCTGAATATTTCCCCGGCTTTATCAAAACCGGTATCAAGGCTGAATTGCTTGATGAGCGTTTGGCGCATTACGACTTGGCCAGGCTCGGCGCGGCATTGGACGCTTCGCGCGATAACCAATTCAATTACCTCGGTTTGCAAACCCTGAATGACCGTTACTTTTTGCACATCGAAGAAAAACGTATCGAATTACCGCAAGCCTTCTTTATGCGCGTGGCGATGGGTCTCGCGCTGAACGAAGTGAACCGCGAAGCGCGCGCGATTGAGTTTTACGAAATCATGTCGTCGTTCGACTTTATGTCCTCGACCCCGACGTTGTTTAACTCCGGCACACGTCGTTCGCAATTATCATCTTGCTATCTCACCACAGTGGCCGATGATCTCGACGGCATTTACGAAGCGTTGAAAGAAAATGCTTTGTTGTCCAAATACGCCGGCGGTCTCGGCAACGACTGGACGCCGGTGCGCGCACTCGGTTCACATATCAAAGGCACCAACGGCAAATCGCAAGGCGTGGTGCCGTTCCTGAAAGTGGTTAACGACACCGCCGTTGCGGTGAATCAAGGCGGCAAGCGCAAAGGCGCGGTATGCGCGTATCTGGAAACCTGGCATCTCGATATCGAAGAATTTTTGGAGCTGCGTAAAAATACCGGCGACGATCGCCGTCGCACGCATGACATGAATACGGCCAACTGGATCCCCGATATGTTCATGAAGCGCGTCATGGAAGGCGGCGAATGGACTTTGTTCTCGCCGGGCGACGTGAAAGATTTGCACGACAAATTCGGCAAAGATTTTGAGCGCGCCTATTTGAGCTACGAAGCCAAAGCCAGCCGTGGTGAAATTAAGCTGTTCAAAAAAGTACCGGCGAATAATCTGTGGCGCAAAATGTTGTCCATGTTGTTCGAGACCGGCCATCCGTGGGTCACCTTCAAAGATCCGTGCAACATCCGTAACCCGCAGCAGCATGTCGGCGTGGTGCACAGTTCCAATCTGTGTACCGAAATTACGCTCAACACCAATGAGAGCGAAATCGCCGTGTGTAATTTAGGCTCGGTCAATCTGGTTGCGCACTTGAAAGACGGCAAGTTGGATTTCGACAAACTCGGCCGCACCATCCGTACCGCAATGCGCATGCTGGATAACGTCATCGACATTAACTTTTACCCGGTAGCCAAAGCGCGTAACTCCAATTTGAAACATCGTCCGGTCGGTCTCGGCATCATGGGCTTCCAGGATTGTTTGCATGAGCTGCGCATTCCTTATGCTTCCGAACAAGCCGTGGCGTTTGCCGATACCTCGATGGAAGAAGTTTGTTACCAAGCCTACTGGGCTTCGACCGAATTAGCGGAAGAGCGTGGCCGTTATTCATCGTATAAAGGCTCGTTATGGGATCGCGGCATTTTGCCGCAGGATTCCATTGACTTGCTGGCAGAAGAGCGCGGCGGCTATGTCGAAGTGGACCGCAGCAGCGCGCTCGACTGGACTGGCTTGCGTCAGCGTATTAAACAATTCGGTATGCGCAATTCCAATTGCGTCGCCATCGCGCCGACCGCTACCATCGCCAATATCATCGGCGTGTCAGCGTGTATCGAGCCGACGTTCCAGAACCTGTTTGTGAAATCCAATTTGTCCGGCGAGTTCACCGTAGTCAACGATTACATGGTGCGCGACCTGAAACAGAAAAACCTGTGGGATCCAGTGATGGTTTCCGACTTGAAATATTTCGACGGCTCGCTGGCGAAAGTCGATCGCGTGCCGCAGGAAATGCGTGACCTTTACGCGACAGCATTTGAAGTCGATGCTAAATGGATAGTGGAAGCGGCATCGCGTCGGCAGAAGTGGATCGACCAAGCGCAGTCACTCAATATTTACATGAGCGGCGCATCGGGTAAAAAGCTTGACGACACCTACAAACTTGCGTGGGTGCGCGGCCTCAAGACCACTTATTATTTGCGCACCCTCGCCGCCACCAGCGCAGAAAAATCTACCGGTCGCGGCGGTGAATTAAATTCCGTTGCGATTGATGGTGGTGTGAGTGCATTGGCAGGCAATTCGATTTCCGAGCAAGAAGTAAAATTTTGCGCCATTGACGATCCTGAATGTGAAGCTTGCCAGTAATATGTAACTATTTGATTATATTGGTATTTTTGTTGGCGCGGGGGCGCAGTAGTTAACGCCAAATTAAAAAAGGGGGAGTATGCAATTTCGTATCGAGCTCGATGCCGCATCTGAATACCGTTGGCGCTTGTTGGCTGACAATGGCAAGAGCGTGGCCATTTCCGCCGACGGCTACAGCAGCAAGCAGGAATGTCTCGATGCGATACGCTTGGTGCAGATGTCCTTCAACATTCCGGTGATCGAAAATTATTCGGTCGATTTGTTTGGCGAAGTGGTCATGCCCACGCGGGGTCGCGCCAAAGCGGCGCGCCGAACGCAACATCAGTAATGCCAGTATTACCGTAGTGCCGTAGTAAACAAGCGGAGCGGCTTAGTGAGCCGGTCCAAAAACCAAACCACTGTTATATATATGGAGGCAACATGGGACTGTTAAGCTTTATTAAAGGTGCAGGCGAAAAATTGTTCGGTAAAGGCGAAGCACAGGCCGCCACACAGGCAGCCGCTGCGGAACCCACACCGGTCAACATGGAGTTGGCTAACGTTGCAGCATCCAACGCCATCATGGGTTACATCAATTCGCAGAATCTGACGGCTGATGATTTGGCGGTATCGTTCGATGCGGCCAAGGGCGTCGTGACGGTATCGGGTACCGCCGAAGATCAGGAAACCAAAGAAAAGATTTTGCTTTGCTGCGGCAACGTACAAGGCGTGGATAAAGTCGATGACCAAATGGATGTTGCGTCGAGTGAGCCGGAATCGACTTATTACACCGTAAAAAGCGGCGATACGCTGTCGAAAATCGCTAAAGCCGAATACGGCGATGCCGGCGCCTATCAAGGCATTTTTGAAGCCAACACACCGATGCTGAGCCATCCAGACAAGATTTATCCCGGTCAGGTATTGCGCATTCCTCCGCAGGAAGCGTGAACAAAAAATAGAAACAGATAAAAAACGATGGGCGAACGATTAACGCGTTCGCCTATCCAAGTATTACAGGAGACAACATGCTTAATTTTGAAGACGACATACCAGCGCAACCGCGCTTGCAAGGTTTTATGCCCAATATGGATGATTCCGTAGTGAAAGCGCCCGGCAATATCCCCAAGTTTTTGCTTAACAGCGAAGAAACTGCGCACCCCGAGCGTTTCGGCCGAGTGCGCGCCGAAGACAAGCGCATCATCAATGCCAAGTCCGACGTAAACCAGCTCGTGCCATTCAAATACAAATGGGCATGGGATAAATATCTGGCCGGCTGCGCCAATCACTGGATGCCGCAAGAAGTAAACATGAACCGCGACATAGCGTTGTGGAAAGACCCGAACGGTCTCACCGACGACGAACGCCGCTTGGTCAAACGCAATCTCGGTTTTTTTGTCACCGCCGATTCTCTCGCCGCCAACAATATCGTGCTGGGTACGTATCGTCACATCACTGCGCCGGAATGCCGCCAATATTTGTTGCGTCAGGCGTTTGAAGAAGCGATCCACACCCACGCCTACCAATACATCGCCGAGAGCTTGGGCTTGGATGAAGGCGAAATTTTTAACGCCTATCACGAAGTCAAATCAATCCGCGACAAAGACGAATTTCTGATTCCGTTTATCGATACGTTGACCGATCCGCAATTCACCACCGGCACGCAGGAGAACGACCAGAAGTTGTTGAGAAGCCTGATCGTGTTCTCCTGCATCATGGAAGGCTTGTTTTTCTATGTGGGCTTTGTGCAAATACTTGCCCTCGGACGGCAGAACAAAATGACCGGTGCTGCCGAGCAGTATCAATACATCCTGCGCGACGAATCGATGCACTGCAATTTCGGTATTGATTTGGTCAACACCATCAAGCTGGAAAATCCGCAGTTGTGGACACCGGAATTCCGCCAGGAAATGTCCGACTTGATGCGCAAAGCGGTTGAGCTGGAATACGCCTACGCCGAAGACACCATGCCGCGCGGCGTGCTCGGTTTGAATGCGCCGATGTTCAAGGAATACCTGCGCTTCGTCGCCAACCGTCGTTGCCAGCAAATCGGGTTGGACATGCTGTATCCGGGCGCAACCAATCCGTTCCCGTGGATGAGCGAACTCATCGATCTCAAGAAAGAGAAAAACTTTTTCGAGACGCGTGTGATTGAATATCAAACGGGTGGGGCGTTAAGCTGGGACTGATTGGTTTTTTTAAGCAATAAAAAACGCCGCTGAAAAGCGGCGTTTTTATTTGTGCATAGAAGCAATATTACTTAGGCTTCATTCCGCCGCCGTTACCGTCTTTGGCTTCGATATAAATATCCACACGACGCGCGCGGCTATTGCCGGCTTTGGGCAATAATGGAGTGACAGTTCCGTCATTCAGCTTGGTTTCGCCTGAGGTATTGATATTGGTTTCAATAATCGAACCGCTGACGCCTTTATTCACGAATGCGTTTTTGATGGCGGCTGCGCGGCGCTCGGCGAGGATTTTGTTCAGGCCTGCGTCGCCCGTGCTATCCGTGCGGCCGGTCAATACGATCTTCACGCCTTTGAGCGCTTCGGGTATCAGTTTGCTGACGGTGGTGCGCGCATTCGGGCCCATTTCTGCTGATGCCCAGCGATAAAATACGGCGTACAACAATGAACGGAATTCCTTGTCCATTTTGAGCGGTGGTGTGGAACCTTGAACAGTGGCGGCTGGCGCGACGGCTACTTGCGCAATTTTGCCGCTAGCCGCTTTATCCGAAGCTGCTTTGTCTGCAGCTACTTTATCCATAGCGGCCTTGTCGGAAGCCGTTTTCGCGGTAACCGCTGCTAAAGCCGCTTTTTTGTCCTCAAGTTTTTTGGTGACTTCAGCGATGGCGGCGGCGGGGTCGGCCACGTTAACTGCAGGCGCAGGATTCGCCGCCGGTGGAGCAGGCATGGAAAGATCGGTCATCTTCAGTGAGCCGGAAGATTCATTGCTGGCTGTGCCATTTGTTGTCGATGCATTTGCCAAGGCCGGCGCCGAATCGGTGCCACTGCTGCCATTGGTAATTTTCCCGCTGCTAAGGGGGCGGGAGGTGGGCGCGGCATCCCGGTTTTCCGTTGGCGTCCCGCCGCTTAGCAGCGAGCTGAGCGTATGCCCGGAGTTGGAGAGAAACTGCCAACCAAATGCGGCCGCTGCGAGCAAACCAACGCCGAATATCAGCCAAGCCTTACTGCTTTTTGGGCTATTCTGTTCCACTTCATCATCGTCATAAATATCTGCCATGTTTCCCCCGAAAGTAAGCTAACTAATTGATTTTAACACTAAAGACCGGCTTATCCCAAACACATCTTCTGCTTAGGCTGATGAATAAGCGTAAAAGCTGATTATGGCCTAAGTGTTATCATTTAACCTGTGAAAAACTTAACAGAATGCGTTTTCTTTTCATCATAATTTAATCATTGCGTAGAACTAATTGTGCCAAAAACGTATCCATACAACGGGTCACTTAATCAATAAGGAAAAATATGGCAAACGAATTTACCGAAGCGGACTGGAAGCGGATGCTGGTTAGTTTGGGCGAAAAACCTGATCGCCCTGGATTGAAAGAAACGCCGCACCGTGTGCATGAAGCGTGGAAGTTCTGGACCTCCGGCTATCAGCAGAACCCGGCGGAGATACTCAAAGTTTTCGAAGACGGCGCGGAAAAATACAATGAATTGATCGTGGTGCGCGGCATTCCGGTTTACAGCCATTGCGAACATCACCTGGCGCCGTTTTTCGGCTCGGCGACGATAGGGTATGTGCCTGATGGCAAGATCGTCGGGCTCTCCAAACTGACGCGCTTGGTTGAGTGTTATTCCCGCCGCCTGCAGGTGCAGGAGCGACTGACCATCCAGATTGCCCAGACGCTAATGACGCAGCTCGAGCCCCACGCGGCCGGCGTGATTATCCGTTGCCGCCATATGTGCATGGAAAGCCGCGGCATCCGCACACCGGGTGAAGAAACGGTGACATCGGCCATGCTAGGTGCGTTGCAAACTAATCTCGGTATGCGCACAGAATTTTTGGCCTTGAGTCGAGACTAGTTTTTCTTGTGTTTGCGAATGCGCCGACAGGCGCATTTTTTTTGTCCGTCGTTTGCAGCGCAAATGCCGATATACTTCTGCAAGATTATTTTCTGCTGCAAAAAAATATGAATCTGCCTTATCGGCGCCAACCCGCCGGCTTGTCCGCTTTTGCCCTGATGGTCTTCCTATGTTTTCTCTGGGGCATCAATCAGGTGATGGCCAAGCTGGCCGCGCCGGATATGTCGCTGGTAATGCAAGCGGCGATGCGTTCGTTAATAGCGGTCACCATGTTGATAATCTGGATGCGTTATCGCCGTATGCCGCTGTTTGAACGCGATGGAACCTTTCGGGCAGGCATTCTTGCCGGCGTGCTTTTCGCTGGAGAATTCTTGTTTATGTTTGCCGGCCTCGCGCATACGACGGCATCACGCTTGCTGGTGTTTGTCTATTTGGCGCCGTGCCTGACTGCGTTGGGCTTGCATATTTTTGTGCCGGGCGAAAAATTGCGCCCACTGCAATGGGCGGGAATATTCGTCGCTTTCGCGGGTATCGTGGTTGCGTTTCAAGAGGGATTCAGCGCGGGACGCGGCACTTTGCTCGGCGATAGCATGGCGTTGATAGCCGCTGTGTTGTGGGCGGCAACCACAGTCGTAGTGCGCTCAAGCAAATTGGCAAGAGTCAGCGCGGGTAAAACCTTATTTTATCAACTCGGTGTTGCCACGCTGCTGCTGTTCCCCGCGTCGTGGTTGATCGGCGAGCCGGGCTTGATCAAAGTCACGCCGATGTTGGTGACCAGCTTGTTTTACCAAGGCGTGATCGTCGCTTTCGCCAGTTATCTGGCGTGGTTCTGGTTACTCACGCGTTATTTTGCTTCTCGCATATTGGTGTTCAGTTTTTTTACGCCGCTGTTCGGCGTGTTGGCGGGCGTGATTATTTTGCACGAGCCGTACAGCGCGATGTTCGGCTTGTCGGTTTTACTCGTCGGCGCGGGAATTTATCTGGTGAATAAGCGTTAAATAACTATTTGATTACATTGAATATTTTTCTATCGCGCCGAATGAATTTTTACGCGTCCTATCATCCACATCGCCATAAATCCTAGCGTCATCGCTGCATAACCTACCCAGTTGTAGCGCGTCAGTTCGCCGGTCTCGGTGTGGCCCATCATCAATCCCGCCAGCAGCGACGCGAGTCCTGATGCCATTTGCATCGCCGATGCATTCATACTCATAAAGGTGCCGCGTAAATGCGGCAACGCGCTGGAGGTCACCACCGCCATGCCGGGGATCATGCGGCCTGAGATGAACACAAAAAATAAAGTCGTCGTCGTCAGCACCCATACAAATGAAGTGGGTTGCAAATGCGTCACCAATAATAGCGGCAACATGGCGGTCATGGCGACCCAGCGATTCGTTTTAATTTTGCCGAATTTATCTGCCGCCCAGCCGATGCCGCGCGAAGAGAAAAAAGTGGCGAAGCCGCCGACCAAATAAATGAACGGCAGCAAGGTTTCGCTGACTTTGACATTGGCTGTCATGTAAATCGTGATAAAGGGGATGACGGAAAAGCTCGACATAATCATCAGGCACATGAAAGTAAACGCGCGCAGATGATTCGGCTCGCGCAGCACGGCCAGCATCGGCACAAAAATATGTTTGTGATCGCGGCTATTCGCATGCGGCGGCACCTTGGGTAGCGCACGGATGCCGAGGCCAAAAATGATCAACAACAACGCCGCGACAAACAAGAAGGGCGCGCGCCAACTGAAATGATTCGCCAGCCACAAGCCGAGCGGCACGCCGGCGATGGTCGATAGGGAAAACGCGCCCATTACCACGCCCATCGCGCGACCGCGCCGTTCCTCAGGGATGCAGTCGCCGATATACGCCTGCACCATGGCGCCGAGCACGCCGCCGAACATACCGGCCAACGCACGGGCAATGATAAGAAACCAAAAATTAGGTGCCAGCGCACACAGCAGTGTGGCGACGGCAAATAGCATATACAAAGTGAGCACGATGCGTTTGCGGTCGTAGCGGTCTATAAAGGTCGCGGCGAGTAAGCCGCTGATGGCGGCGGCGAAGGAATACACCGACACCAGCCAGCCGAACTCATGGGCGGAAATCTCCAACACGCGGCGGAACATCGGACCCAACGGAAACACAATCATGAAATCCATGATGTGGGTAAATTGGATGCCGGCGAGCGTATAGAGTAAAACGGTTTCGTTTTTGACGGAAGTTTGGTTCGGCATGAAGCAGCTTTGACGATAGGGACTGAATAATCTGACACTATAGCAAATCGCCATTGAGACAGTGCCGTCCGCTATATTGACGGGTATAATCCGCACTTCCGATTAAATAGAGAATGTATAGAAATGCCAAGTAAAAAATCCGCAGTCAAACCTGAATCCACACCTTTGTTTATGGTTAAAAAATCCAAACTACACGGTAACGGCGTTTTCGCCGCGCGTAAAATTGCCGAAGATACGCAGGTGATCGAATACGTGGGTAAACGCACGTCTTGGAAACAAGCGCTCAAGGCCGATCCGGCCGATCCGGATAATCCGTATCACACCTTTTTGTTCGACCTCGGCGATGGCCGTTTTGTCCTCGACGCTGCCGTAGGCGGCAACGACGCGCGCTGGATTAATCATGGCTGCAAACCCAATTGCCAAGCAGTAGACGAAGACGGGCGCATATTTATTTATGCCTTGCGCGACATTAATCGCGGTGAGGAATTGGTCTATGACTACAGCCTGATTTTGGAAGAACGCCATACCGTGGCGATGAAAAAAAATTATGAATGCCGTTGCGGCGCGCCTAAATGCCGCGGCACCATGCTGGGTAAAAAACTCTAAAGTAAAGATCAAACCATGACTAGCGCATTATTCTCGTCGATAACATTACGTAACCTCACCTTGCCTAATCGCATCGTGGTCGCGCCGATGTGCCAATACAGCGCTGTCGATGGCAGCGCCACCGATTGGCACACCATGCATCTTGGTACGCTTGCCGTCTCCGGCGCAGGTTTGCTCATGCTCGAAGCGACCGGGGTGGAAGCGATAGGGCGCATCAGCCGCGAATGTTTAGGTTTGTACTCCGACGAAAACGAACAAGCGCTGGATCGTGTGCTGAAAGTTTGTCGTCAATACGGCAATACACCCATCGGCATACAGCTTGCGCATTCGGGCCGCAAGGGTTCGGTGCATGCGCCGTGGCACAGAGGAGCGCCGTCTTTGCAAACGGACGAAGGGGCTTGGCTCACCATGGCACCGTCAGCGGAGCCGATGGCAGAAGGCTGGCATACGCCGCACGCGATGACGCGCGCAGACATGGATCGCGTGAAGGCGGCCTTTATGTCGGCAGCCCGACGTTCCGATCGGCTGGGAATTGATTTGGTTGAGCTGCATGCCGCGCACGGTTATTTGCTGAATGAATTTTTATCGCCGTTGTCGAATTTGCGCAACGACGAATACGGCGGCAGTCTGGAAAACCGCATGCGCTTTCCGTTGGAGGTCGCTGCAGAAATGCGCCAAGTATGGCGCGACAAACCATTAGGCGCGCGTATCAGCGGCAGCGATTGGTATGATGGCGGCACGACACCGGATGAAGCGGTGCGCTTTGCCTCGGAACTAAAAAAACTTGATTACGATTATGTTTGCGTCACCAGCGGCGGCATTGCCGCTAAGGCAAAAATAGAAGTAGGGCTGAATTATCAAGTGCCGTTCGCCGCCCAAATAAAAAAACAAGTCGGCATCGCCACGCGCGCGGTCGGCATGATCGTCTCGCCGCAACAGGCCGAGCAGATTATTGCATCAGGCCAAGCGGACATGGTCGCTATCGCACGTGGATTCATCGACAACCCGCGCTGGGTCTGGCATGCGGCAGAAGTACTGGGCGCGCAAACCGCTTATCCGCCGCAATACGAGCGCGGCCAGGCAAAATATTGGCCCGGCGCAAAAGCATTGCGCGACAATAAGCCCGATAAACAATAGGTGTTGATAGGTGTCGTCGCGTCAAACGACTAAACCTTGATGTAAATATCAACAGGTTTTTTTCTGAGGGCGAGCTATGGCAAAAATAAGTTACCTACTGATTACGCGCGACGAGGCATTGATTACAGCGTGGCGTGCTGCTTTTGCTTTGCAGGGATTGATTTTGCTCACGACCCCCACGAGGCGCGATTTACACAGCGAAGTTGTGGCTGCATTAGGCGATGCGAGCAATCCCGTTTTGTTAATCGATCTTGCCTATCTGGCGCAACAGAAAACCACTTTGATCGACTGGATACAAAGTTTTAATCGAACCTATCGAGATGGCGTCGTGGTGGCGATCTCTGCCTATTCCGCGCACATTTCAAGCGGGCAAAATAATTGGGTAAAAAAATCCGGCGCGTTGGGTTTGTTGCCGCGCGCGCATGTGATGGAAATGCCGCAGGCTATGGCGCAATTTCTGCGCTTAATTCAGGAAAGTGGTGCGCAGGTAAAAAATATTGATGCGGAAAATTATTTACGCGAAGTGGGTTTTGATGCCGATAGCATCGCTGACGAATTGCGCATCAGCGAAGCTGTAATGACCCTGCTTAAGCAGCACAGCTTGACGCCTGTCGCGCTGGTGTCCGACATGGAAATGGCGACCGAGCTGGCGCACGAAGACCGTAGCTATCACCTGAAAAAATATCGTCTCTGCGTAATTGCCAAAGATATGGTCACCTGGCTGGCACTGCGCCTCGCCGTATCCCGCGCGATGGCGACCAACGTAGGCAAAGTGTTGCAGCGCCTCGGCTATATTTACCACGTCGTCTATGAGCAGGATTTCAACGACGACAAATTGTTTTTCCGCGTAGCTCGCAATGAGCAAAATATCGACGACTTGTTCATACAAGTCGTCTTGCAAAAGCTGCTGCAGAACCGCCACGGCCTGGTGGCGGACCGTACTTACGGCGGGAAAAAATACGATGATTGTTTTGTCGGCTCGGCGTTTGTCGATTGGTTGGTGGATAAACATCGCTTCAGCGCCGACAAGGCCATCGACATCGGGCGACAATTATTCGACCTCGGCGCGTTTCATCATGTGTTGAATGAACATCCGTTTATCGACGGCAACTATTATTACAGCCTAGCGAAAAAGCCTGAGGCGTGAGCTAGAATACATTATGCTGATCAAACCACTTATTAAATTATTTAATATAATCAATATGTTACGTCTATCCATCTTTTTGATTTTTTTGAGTCTATTTACCGCCACTCATGCGCAAGAGTCGGCAAAGGACGCGACAGCCTACATCGCCTTTGTGCAGGAATTCGAAGCCACATGCGTGTCTCGCGAAGCAGTGCAAATCCTAGTGAAGAACACCCACCCGAAAAATAAACTACGCGTGTGGTTGGATCGTTATCACATGGGCGTCGGCACCGGCGACCGCTCCAAAACCGATTTGAAAGTCGCGGCAGAGCCTGAGCCTTTGGGTTGTTCGCGCAGTTTGAGCGGGCCGCAGGAATGGCGTGTAGTGCGCGCGGAATTTATTGCGGAATAATCACCGCAAAGAGTTTTCATGTTGTTTATCTAAAGGAAAAATGAGTATGGCAATCTCCATGTACCAGGCGTCCGTCCCAGTATTTATCCGCAATCTGAACAATCTCTCTACCATTCTCGATAAAGCGGCCGCTCACGCCGACGCAAAAAAAATCGACCATGCGGTCTTGTTGAATTTGCGTTTGTTCCCCGACATGCTCAACTTCATCAAACAAATCCAGATCGCCACCGACTTCGCCAAAGGTGCGGCCGCGCGCTTGGCGGGCGCTGAAGTGCCGAAGTACGAAGACACCGAAGTGAGTTTCGCCGATTTGAAAGCGCGCATCCAGAAAACCATTACCTTTTTGAAAACTTTTACGCCCGCGCAAATTGACGGCTCGGAAGAGCGCGAGATTAATCTCACCATCGGCGGCCACGCCGTCAAACTGAAAGGGCAAACTTATTTATTGGAAATGGTGCAGCCGAATTTTTATTTCCACGCCACCACTGCCTACGCCATCTTGCGCCATAACGGCGTGGATGTGGGCAAGCGCGACTTTGTTCCTACTCCTGCTTAAATATTTTGGCTACGCAACCATCGAAGCCAACCAAGGCCGATCCTGCTCCAACGCAAACTACCGCGCTGGAGCAGGAAATCACGCCGAAAGCGGTTTGGAGAAACTATAAAATCATGGTTCCGGTCTGGCTGGCTTTAGCCGGGCTAGTGTGGCTGGGTTTGCATTTCGGTGTCGGCAAACCCGTTGTCGCAGCGGGCGGTGTGTTGCTCGCCATGTTCTCCGGCGCGCTGGCTTGGTTGGTCGGCGTCATCGGCTTGGTTCCTATCATCGGGCCGCTGATTGTCAAAATTCTCTCCATCGGTTTTATCTGGCTGCTCAATGCGTTCGGCTATCTGGTGTCCTTCGTCGCGATCAAGCGCGGTTATTCCAAAGACGTGCTCACTTATCGCGGCTTAACCGTTGCGCTGATCGCAGGCATCGTCATCGGCTATATAGTCGGCAAGCTATTCTGATTAATGGCATGGCTCACGGCGGATATTTTTAGCAAGGTTGTCGATAATTTCGGCGATATCGGCGTCGCCTGGCGGTTGGCTCGGCAACTCGCGACCGAACAGGAACTCAAAGTACGCTTATGGGTAGATCATCTCCCCAGTCTTGCCCGGATCTGTGCCGATGCCCATGTACACGCGGATATCCAAATGGTGCGCAATATAGAAGTGCGGCGCTGGGGCATGCCGTTTCCCGAATTGATTCCCGCCGATATTGTGATAGAAACTTTCGGCTGCGATGTGCCGGACAATTATGTCATCGCCATGGCGCATTTAAGTCGCCCACCTGCGTGGATCAATTTTGATTACCTCAGCGCCGAGGCATGGGTGGATAGCCATCACGGCTTGCCGTCGCCGCATGCGCGCTTGCCGCTGACCAAATACTTTTATTTCCCCGGCTTTACGGAAAAAACCGGCGGCTTGTTGCGTGAGAAAAATTTGCTGCAAAAGCGTGATGCTTTTCAATGTGATGAACACGCGCAGACAAAGTTCTGGGAAAAGCTGGGCTTGGCATTGCCTGCTGAAAATGAATTGCGCATCAGTTTATTTTGTTACGAAAATCCTGCGCTGCCGGAGCTGTTGCAAACATGGGCCGAAGGCACCCAACCGATTACCTGTTTGATTCCGCAAGGCGTTGCGACTGAATCTTTGGCAACATTTTTTCCGGCCGAAAAAAATCTGGCAAGCTTCAAGCGTGGCCAACTCACGTTGGTATCGATTCCCTTCACGAATCAGGATCAATACGACGAATTGCTGTGGGCTTGCGACGTGAATTTTGTGCGCGGCGAAGATTCCTTCGTGCGCGCGCAGTGGGCAGCGAAACCTTTCATCTGGCATATTTATCCCCAAAAAGAAAACGCGCATTGGGTCAAACTCCATGCGTTCATAGACTTATATTCGGTCGATATGCCTCACGAACAAGCTAAGGCGACGCGCGATTTCTGGCGCGCCTTCAATGCGGGCAGAGGAGCGGGCGCGGCGTGGCGCGCGTTTGCCCGCGACTTGCCTGCTTTACAGCAGCATAATCGCCTCTGGGCCGCACAATTGGCGGCTAGAACTGATCTTGCAACTGGACTAGCGAATTTTTGCCGAAAACTGATAAAATAGCGCGTTATCCCGGCAAGGCAGTTTTAGCCGGATTTTTCCCCTACAGAATTCATTCAGGATAGATTATGAAACAAGCTCAAGAGCTACGCGCCGGCAACGTCATTATGGTCGGCAAAGACCCGATGGTGATCCAGAAGGCCGAATACAACAAAGGCGGACGCAGCTCCGCCGTGATGAAAATGAAACTGAAGAATTTACTGACCGGCGCGCCGAACGAAACCGTGTTCAAGGCCGACGACAAATTCGACTTGTTGGTGCTCGAGCGCAAGGAAGCCAACTTCTCTTACTTCGCCGATCCGCTGTATGTATTCATGGACAAAGAATTCAACCAGTTTGAAATCGAAAAAGACAGTATGGGCGACGCACTGAATTATCTCGAAGACGAAATGCCGTGCGAAGTGGTGTTCTACGACGGCAAAGCCATTTCCGTGCAATTACCTGGCTCGTATGTCCGCGTCATCGACACCGACCCGGCAGTCCGCGGCGATACTTCAGGCAAAGCGATGAAGCCCTCCACCACGGCTACCGGCTTTCAAGTTATGGTGCCTTTGTTCTGCGAGAACGGCGACAAAATCGAAATCGATACTGCGACGGGCGAATATCGTCGGCGAATTAGCTAAAACTTTCTGCATAAGTAAAAATAAAAAGGCGCTTCGGCGTCTTTTTGTTTATTATTTAACTTATTGATTTAATTGAATTATTTAACAAAGGCAAAAATTTTTAACTAAATCAGGAAATTAACCCATAGGCCGCGATATTCCACGCAAGTTATGGTGCAGCCATCCGACCTATGAACTAGTTGGTGGTTTAAGCGACAAAGAAAAGTGTGCGTCAATTTATCGGGAGAAAAAGTATGTATTCAATTGCCATACCATCGCATCGTTTTATTACGCGGCTAGTATTGCCTTTATTATTTTTGTTGCAAGCTTGCTCCACCATGAACACGGTGAATGAGGGTGCTGATAGCAAACTGATGTTGCGCGGGCATGATCCGGTGAGTTATTTTTCCGGTGCGAAGCCCGCTTTGGGCAGTGCGGAATTCAAAACCGCGCATCAAGGTGCGACTTATCGTTTTGCAAACGCGGCCAATCGCGATTTGTTTTTG
>JAYVGF010000054.1:0-3481 GCA_043772415.1 Betaproteobacteria bacterium | reverse complement strand
TGCTCGGCCTCGGCATCATGACCTGCATCCGCAAGACGCTGGAGCTGGTGAACGGTTTTCGCGGAACAAATATGCGCATGCAGGACATTCCGGCCGAAGACCCCAAAGTGTATGACATGCTGTGTGCTGCTGACACTATCGGCCTGTTCCAAGTAGAGAGCCGCGCGCAAATGGCGCGGCTGCCGACGCTCAAGCCGCGTACGTTTTATGATCTGGTGATTGAAGTCGCGATCGTACGGCCGGGCCCGATCAAGGGCGGCATGGTGCATCCGTATCTCAACCGCCGCGCCGGACGCGAGCCCGTGACTTATCCATCAGACGAAATAAAATATATCCTCGAACGCACTTTGGGCGTAACGATTTTTCAGGAGCAGGTGATGGCCATCGCCATAGCCGCAGCAGGTTTCACGCCGGGCGAGGCAGACCAACTGCGCCGAGCCATGGCAGCATGGAAACGCAAAGGCGGACTGGAACCGTTCAAGGACAAGCTGATCACCGGCATGCTGGCGCGCGGCTATCAGCAAAGCTATGCCGAACAGATATTTGAAATGGTGAAGGGCTTTGGCGATTACGGTTTCCCGGAATCGCATGCGGCCAGTTTCGCCTTGCTGGTGTATGTGTCGGCCTGGCTAAAGTGCCACGAACCGGCTGCGTACGCTGCGGGTCTGCTGAATAGCCAACCGCTGGGGTTTTATTCGCCCGCGCAAATTATTTACGACGCGCAGCGCCATGGCGTCGAGGTGTATCCGGTGGAGGTGTTGAAGAGTGACGCCGATAGCAAACTGGTGGCAGAGAAAAATGGAAAGCCTGCCATTCAGTTGGGGCTGAAGAGTATCAAAGGATTATCAGAAGACGGCGCCGTACGGTTAGTAGCTGCACGAAACCAAAACATATTCGTTGATCTGCAGGATCTCAAGCAACGCGCGCAACTTAATATGAAAGACATGAACGCACTGGCCGACGCGGACGCATTCGCCATACTCGCAGGACATCGTCGCGACGCCATGTGGTCCACGCTCGGCACGGATAACATGACGCCGCTGTTGCACGGTACACAAGCGCAGGAGTGTCAGGCTTCGCTGTTCCCGCCAACCGAAGGCGAGAATGTGGTGGCCGACTACGCCCATGTCGGCCTCACGCTCAGAAGCCATCCATTGAAACTGTTGCGGCCTGTTTTAAGCAAATTAAAATTACGCCCCTCAAATGAAATTCAACACTCGCGTCCCGGCCAGTTGATGCGCACCACCGGCATAGTCATCAACCGGCAGCGGCCGGATACTGCGTCGGGCGTGGTGTTCGCTACGCTGGAAGATGAATACGGATTGATCAATATCACGGTATGGCGCAACGTGGCCGAGCGCTATCGCGTCGCCCTCACGCAGGCCAGGCTGTTGACGGTGTACGGCACTATTGAGCGCGATGCGACGACGGTGTATGTGGTGGCCGGACGGCTGGTCGATCACTCGGATCTGTTGGGTGGGTTAGCGACTAGCAGTCGGGATTTTCATTAACGCCGTCGTTATCAGCCCACCCACCAATCCTAATTACATCAGACCAGTTTAGCTTGATCGCGCAATAGAAATTTCTGGATTTTGCCCGTAGAAGTTTTCGGCAACGTGCCGAACACGACTTTCTTCGGCACTTTGAAGCGTGCCATGCGTTCGCGGCAAAATTCAATAATTTCTTGCTCGGTGGCGCTACTGCCTTCTTTCAGCTCGACAAACGCACAAGGCGTTTCACCCCATTTTTCATCCGGCTTGGCGACGACGGCGGCGCCCATTACAGCCGGGTGGCGGAACAACACATCTTCTACTTCTATGGAGGAAATATTTTCGCCGCCGGAAATAATAATATCTTTCGAGCGGTCTTTAATTTTTACATAGCCGTCAGGCTGCATCACTGCGAGATCGCCGGTGTGAAACCAGCCGCCGGCGAAAGCTTCCTGCGTCGCCTTGGTATTTTTCAAATAACCTTTCATGGTGATATTGCCACGGAACATGATCTCGCCCATAGTCTCGCCGTCATGCGGCACGGGCTGCATGGTCGCGGGGTCAAGCACGGTCATGCCCTCTTGCATCGGATACGCCACGCCTTGGCGGGCATTCAGTTCGGCACGTTGCTCCAGCGTAAGCTGATCCCATTCATCATGTTTGGCGCAGACAGCCGCAGGGCCGTAGTTTTCCGTCAGGCCGTAAACGTGGGTGAGGTCAAAACCCAGGCGCTCCATACCCTCAATCACAGCGGCTGGCGGCGCAGCGCCAGCCACGAGACATTTCACCGTGTGATGAATACCCTGCTTGAATTCCTGCGGCGCATTGATCAGTGCGTTGTGAACAATCGGCGCGCCGCAATAATGGGTGACTTTATGCGCGCGGATTAAATCGAAAATCAGTTTAGCTTCGACTTTGCGCAAACACACATTGGTGCCGGCCATCATCGCCATCGTCCACGGAAAACACCAGCCGTTGCAATGGAACATCGGCAGAGTCCACAGATAAACCGGGTTATGCGGCATGGCCCAGGTCACCGCATTGCACACCGCATTCAGATACGCGCCGCGATGGTGATACACCACGCCTTTCGGGTTGCCTGTCGTGCCGGATGTATAATTCAGCGCAATAGCGTCCCATTCGTCTTGCGGCAATTTCCAGGCAAAATTTGGGTCCCCACCTGCAATGAATTTTTCATATTCGATTTCGCCGAGGAACTTCCCGCCTTCGTGCATAACGTCATCCACGTCGATGACGATGATTTTTTTGCCTACCAATGGCAGCGCCTTTTCTATCACCGCTGAAAACTCGCGGTCGGTGAACAATACTTTTGCTTCGCCATGTTGCAGCATGAAAGCAATCGCCTCGGCGTCGAGCCGTGTATTCAAAGTATTTAATACCGCGCCGGTCATCGGCACACCGAAATGCATTTCGAACATGGCGGGCACATTCGGCAACATCGCCGCCACCGTATCCCCCTTGCCGATGCCGCGCTTGGCCAGGGCAGAAGCCAGCTTGCGGCAACGATCATACGTATCAGCCCAGGTAATTTTGCGTTCGCCGTGGATACTGGCTATGTGTTTCGGATACACCGCTGCAGCACGCGCGATAAAACTTAGCGGCGACAGCGGGGTGTAATTGGCAGGATTTTTGTCGAGATCAAGATCGTACATATTAGGCAAGGACACGGCGGACTCCGATGATGTTGGATTTACGCCTTCATTCTACCAACTCGCCGCGTCCAGCGTGAAATACTATTCGGGCTTTTGTGCCTTAAAGCTCAGCATATCGGGAATCAATCCCGCGCCTATGCGTTTTGGCGGCGTTGAAAAAGTCACTTCAGGATTTTCGCTAATCAAATAGTCATCGAGCAACATCTTGATCAGGTTGTCCTTGCCGGCACGAAAGACTTGCTTGCCACTAGCCGCGGCGACGGTGGCGCTGCCCTTAGCGCCCTCAGCAAATTCTATTTCAACCGCGTTCCAACTATT
>JAYVGF010000053.1:0-2687 GCA_043772415.1 Betaproteobacteria bacterium | reverse complement strand
CAGCGAGTGGGAGCGCATGCGCCTCGGCGATAAAGCACGTTATGGCGAAAACGACGTGAATTTTTTCACCATCGGCGCAGGCTACAAGTTTTAATTTCGCTGGCGTTGTTTTAACTAAGCCGGATGCTTCCGGCTTTTTGTTTTTAGTACGGCTTAACTAATGCTATATTCCGCGCACAGCCTTACCCCCTTATTTATTCTTGGAGCGTCGCTATGACTGCAGTAAAAATTTTTCTTGCCGCATTGATCGCCGTTACCACTTCGACCGGCTATGCCGACCCATTTTATGGCGGCGGCAATATCGGTCTGACTAAACTCACCAATTGCGATAAAGATTGCACAGGAACCGGCTTCAATGCATTGGTCGGCTTTCGCTTCACGCCTTACCTCAGTACAGAAGTCAGCTATGCCTCACTGGGGAATTTTTCCGGCGGCAGCGCCACAAGCCGCGGCATTGCGTTGGTGAGTTACTACCCTATCATCGGCGAACTGTCGGCGATGGGACGCCTCGGGGCTAACAAAACCGAGTTCAACCGTAATGGCATCACCACTGATAGTAATGAATACAGCCTCGGCGTCGGCGCCACTTACCCCATCGGCCCCGGCGTCAATCTGCGCGCCCAGTGGGAATATTTTTTGATCAACAAACAATATAGTTCGCGCCCACTCACTGTTGGTGCGGTCTGGAGTTTTTAACGTCTGGTTGCATTGCTTGTTGTAAACCAAGCCTGAAATTTCCGATTTTTTTTAACTATATGATTTTAATGAATTTTATATTTTAGCCTTTCGGCATAAAAACAACACTCAAGCTGAAGTTAAAGTAGTTTGTGAAGTATTTGCTTGAACAGATCCAAAGATTAGTGAGAAAGTGCATGCGCAACAACTCAACATGCTTCCGTTGGAGGCTGATGGATTTTGCAATGTTTCCAACTCAAGAAAGGCACTACCCATGAATTTCACCAAAACCCTTGCAGCAACCCTTTTGATCGGCGCCGGCTTGATGAGCGCCCCAGCAATGGCAGCTGGCCCTTTTTACGGCGGTTTGAACATCGGTCAATTCAAAATCAACGACTGCAACGGCAGCTGCACCGGAACCGGCTACAAATTATCGGCCGGATACCAATTCAACCCTAGCGTCGCGGCTGAAGTATCTTATGCCGATAGCGGCAAAATCGAAGGTGTGACTGCCAATGCTTTTGGCGTAGCCGCAGTCGGTACTTTGCCGGTCGGTAACAAAATCTCTTTGCTTGGCCGCGTGGGACTTAATAATGCCAAGATTAAAGGCGACGGCGGATCCGAATCAAACACTTCACTCGGTTTCGGCGTAGGCGCTGCTTATGCACTTAGCCCGACTGTCGATCTGAGCCTGGAATTTGAACGCTTCAAGTTCAAAGAAGGCAGCGGTAATTTTGTTTCAGCCGGCGCAAAAATGAAGTTCTAATTTTCGCCAATGTTTAATTAAAAAGCCGGGCTTGCCCGGCTTTTTTTCGTCTTGAGCTTGTCAGCGCAGATTGAACCATGCTCCGCTGTTGCTGGTCAGAATAATGTCTGGCTACTAATACGAAAGGAAAGCGCCGTGAAACGCTCCCGTAAAATTACTTCCTTAACCTTCGCAGCATTGTCAGTTTGCGCGGTGATGATAAGCGCGCCGGCTTATGCTGCCGGCCCGTATTACGGCGGCGTGTCGCTCGGCTCGTCCGAATTGCAAGACTGCGGATTCAATTGCACCGACACCGGCATCAAAATCCTCGGCGGTTATCAGGTTAATCCGAGTGTCGGCGTTGAAGTCGCTTACGCGGACCTCGGCAAATTCGGCAACAACCTGCGCGCGTCGGCATTGGGTATTTATGCCGTGGGCAAATTACCGTTAGCGAATAATTTTTCATTACTGGGTCGGCTCGGCATTAACAATGCCCGACTCAAAGGCGGCGGTCGTTCCAACTCAGGCCTGGAACTCGGCTACGGTATCGGCGCGTCTTATGCGCTGACGCCGACTGTGGATTTGCGCGGTGAATGGGAACGTTATAAATTTGATTCGATCGACGGCAGTTTGTTTTCTGTCGGTGCGGTGATGAAATTCTAAATACATTATTTTTGCGACAACAAAAATGCCGGAACAATCCGGCTTTTCGTTTTGATGTAACTATTTGATTATATTGAATATTTATTGATACATCGGTTTGCCTTTATTGAGGTTCAACCAGCCCAATGCAATGCGATAAATTAACCAAATACTCAGCGCAAACACGCCGGCAAAAACTACGGCGTAACCCAATGCACCGACTAATATCACCAGCAAGACGGTGCTTAACAGAAACAAAAATACCAGCGCCAATACCCACAGCACAGCAAACCAAAACGTACGTATCTGCCAACGGAAGTGTGATTCGAGATACGTCCCTTTTACATCGCTTTGCTTCACGTAATTAAGAATGACGGCGATGATCGACGGCCATCCAGTAAGAAACATGCCGACGATGGTCGCCGCACCGATGATGCCGGTAATGATGCTAAACGCATGCAAAGCGTAAATAATATGCGTGAGTTTGACCAAGCTATCGCTCGGTCCGGCGTTGATGGTGATAGGTTCGCGGTCGGCCATGTTGTCTCCCGATGAATACTGAAATCTATTGTACTGCGCTGGACTGCAGGTTTTTCGACAAGCGCTCTATCATCTGAAACTGTAT
>JAYVGF010000052.1:0-2340 GCA_043772415.1 Betaproteobacteria bacterium | reverse complement strand
CTGGATATATAGTTTTATGGCGGACAAGCACGCTCTCGCGTTATAATGCTGTTCTTTGATTTAATTGAATTTTTTATTCATGCCTGTCGCTTTAGATATTAAATCCCAGATCGCAGAATGGTTCGCCGCAGCGGCGAAACAAGCCGTGCCCGAGGCATCGAATCTCGCCATTCAACTCGAACGCCCGAAGCAAGCGGCGCACGGCGATTACTCGTGCAACCTTGCCATGCAATTGGCCAAGTCACTGAAAAAAAATCCGCGTGAATTGGCGCAGGCTTTGCTCGCGGCCTTGCCTGCTTCGCCTCTAGTAGAAAAAGCCGAAATCGCGGGCGCGGGTTTTATTAATATTTTTCTTAAAGTTTCGGCCAAACAGCAAGTGGTGAAACAAATTTTTGCGCTCGGTGAAAAATTTGGCCACAGCAATGTGGGTCGCGGAGAAAAAGTGCAAGTCGAATTCGTCTCGGCCAACCCGACCGGCCCATTACATGTCGGCCACGGCCGCGGCGCGGCTATCGGCGATTCGCTTTCGCGCTTGTTGCAAGCCAACGGCTGGAACGTGACGCGCGAATTTTATTACAACGACGCGGGCGCGCAAATTGCGAACTTGGGTTTGAGCGTGCAAGCACGCTTACGAGAAATAAGCGGCAGCGATGCCCCTTTTCCGGAAAACGGCTATCAAGGCGAATACATTAAAGATATTGCCGTCCAATATAGAAAAGAATTTGCGCAAGATACCCAGAACGAAAACCTCGACGCCATGACTAAGCTGGCGGTGCGCGAGTTGCGCAAAGAACAGGATCTGGATTTACGCGCATTCGACGTGGCGTTTGAGTCTTATTTCCTTGAGTCGTCTTTATATAGTGACGGCAGCGTGAAAAAAACCGTCGATATGCTGGTGAGCAAAGGTGCGACTTACGAGCAAGACGGCGCGCTGTGGCTGAAAACCACGCCCTACGGCGACGACAAAGACCGCGTAATGCGCAAATCCGACGGCAGCTACACTTACTTCGTGCCCGACGTGGCGTACCACGTGAGCAAATGGCAGCGCGGCTTTACCCGTGTGGTCAACGAACAAGGCTCGGACCACCACAGCACCGTGACGCGCGTGCGCGCCGGTTTGCAGGCGCTAGCCATCGGCATTCCCCAAGGTTATCCCGATTACGTTTTACACCAAATGGTGACGGTCATGCGCGGCGGCGAGGAAGTGAAAATTTCCAAACGTGCAGGTAGTTACGTGACGCTACGCGACTTGATCGACGAAGTCGGCCGCGATGCGACGCGTTACTTTTTTGTCATGCGCAAATCGGATACGCACTTGGTGTTCGACATCGACCTCGCGCGCGAACAGACGGAAAACAATCCGGTGTATTACATTCAATACGCGCATGCGCGCGTGTGTCGCGTGCTTGAGCAATGGGGCGGCGATGTGGACACATTACACAACGTCGATCTCGCGCCGCTCGACAACGCGTATGAACGCGATTTGTTGCAAGCGCTGATTGATTATCCTGAGTTAATACAAAATGCCGCGACGGAATTGTCGCCGCATCTGGTCGCGTTTTACCTGAAAGAACTCGCAGGTAAGCTGCATACTTATTACAACGCCGAGCGTTTTTTGGTCGAGGATGATCGACTCAAATTGGCACGGCTGGCCTTGATTACCGCTACTCGACAAGTATTGAGAAATGGACTCGGCCTGCTTGGCGTCAACGCGCCGGAAACCATGTAAGCTTTTATCTACGCGCTTCTGTCTGACCCGCTTTGGGTGTAATATTTTTAGCTTGAATGCAGGAATTTTATGTCACATGATCGTCACCCAATAAATACACCACAACGCGGCTCCACCGTCACCGGCGTTATCATCGGCCTGCTACTCGGTTTGGGTATCGCTTTGGGCGTGGCCTTTTTTGTAAATAAACAAAAAAGCCCTTATGTTGATCGCATGAACCATCCAGTAGAAGGCGTTGAAAAACCGGCCTCGGCCAAGCTGGAAGACCCCAAGCCGGTAGATCACGCCGCCAAACCTGCGGGCGGAGCGGGCGCTGACAAACCTCGTTTTGACTATCACCAAATACTGTCTGACGGCAAGGACGTTGCCCCAAAAATTGATAAAAATCAAAAACTTATCGTAAATCCTACTCCTACAGCGGCACATCCAATAGAAAAAGCGGTCGTAGAAGAGCCGGGCACTAAGTATTATTTACAGGTGGGCGCATTTAATTCCCAAACGGATGCAGACAACCTGAAAGCGCGTATTGCGTTAATAGGCCTGCAGGCGGAAGTAAAAGCCGCCACGTTACAGGACAAAGGCGTGATGCACCGGGTGCGCTTGGGGCCGTA
>JAYVGF010000051.1:0-4992 GCA_043772415.1 Betaproteobacteria bacterium | reverse complement strand
AGATACAAACTACTGAGCAAATATTTTTTCGACATAAAGCCGCCGAGATATCCGGCGGTGTAAGTGCCGACGATATTGAACAAACCGATCAACGCCAGCGAAATCACGCCATCGCGCGCGGTAAAGCCTTTATCGATGAGATACGAGGGAAAATGCACGCCGATGAACACCACTTGAAAACCGCAGACAAAATAGCCCAGCGTGAGTAGCAAGAAACTTTTATGCGCGAAAGCTTCGCGCACCGCTTCGGCGATGGATTGTTGTTTGTGCGGCGATACCGCCTCGCGTTGTTCCACCAAGGCAGTAGAGAGCGGGACAATCGCGAAAGCGGCGACGGCCATGATCAATAGCGTTTCCATCCAACCGAAACCGCTGATCAGGGTTTGTGTCGCCGGGATCATGGCAAATTGGCCGAACGAACCCGCCGCTCCGGCGATACCCAGCGCCATGCTGCGTTTTTGCGGCGGAAAGCTGCGGCCGATGACGCCATAGACCACGCTGAAAGTCGTGCCGCTCAAACCCAAACCGATCAGCACACCTGAGCCCCAACCGAATACCGCGCCGCTCGAAGCCAACGCCATCACACATAAACCTGCGATATATAACACTGCGCCGACCAACAACACTTTTCCCGCGCCGAATTTATCCGCCAGCATGCCGGTAAACGGCTGCGCCAGACCCCAGACTAAATTTTGCATCGCCATCGCGAAAGCAAATGTCTCGCGACTCCAGCCATGCGCTTGCGTCATCGGCTGCAAAAACAGGCCAAAGCCGTGGCGCATACCCATCGCGAGCGTAAGGATTAATCCGCCGCAGAGGAGTACGACGGCTGGCGAGCGCCAGTTGGGAGAAGTCATGGGATGTTCACCTCGATTACATGAGTTATCATTATATAGGGCAAAGTCCATGCAGTGCGTTTGTCATCTGGTGCTCCTGCCAACATCCGTTTTAAGATGCTAGCCATAAAAACTATGTTGTTGACCAAAAAACCAGTTTGCAAACGCACATTGCCTCGCTTGCCGCTGTCATACGCTAAGGCTATGATGGCGTTCACACGCAGGATGGGCCTGCGGCAAAAAACAGAAGCGCACAAGCGCCATTTCGAGGACGAAAAATTTTATGAAAAAAAACATCATACTGGCGGCTGCGCTGCTGGCGGGTCTGACTGCTTACGCGGCGGAAAAATCCGTTCGTTTATCCGTTGCCACCGGCGGCACGGCAGGCGTGTATTACCCATTGGGCGGCGGCATGGCGGCAGTGCTGTCGAAGTATGTGCCGGAAATCGAAGCCACGGCAGAAGTTACCGGCGGCTCGGTGGATAATTTGAAACTGGTCGGCACCGGCAAGGCCGACATCGGTTTTTCCATGGCGGATTCCAGCTACGATGCACTGACCGGCACGGGAAAATTCAAAGACAAAACACCGGTACGCGCGCTGATGGTGTTGTATCCACAACCACTCGTCGTCGCGACAATAGAGGGCACCGGCATCAATTTAGTGGCCGATCTCAAAGGAAAACGCGTATCCACCGGCGCGCCGGGCAGCGGTACTGAAGTCATGTCGTTGCGTTTGCTCGAAGCCTACGGTCTCGATCCGAATAAAGATGTGACGCGCGAACGCTTGAGTTTGGCTGAGTCAGTCAACGCGCTGAAAGACAAAAAAATCGACGCGCTGATGTGGAGCGGCGGCGTGCCGACTGCAGGCCTCACCGACTTGGCTTCAACGCCCGGCGTGAAAATGAAATTGCTCGACCTCGGCATTGCCACCGATGCGATGAATAAAAAATACGGCAATATTTACCTCAAGGGCGTCATCCCGGCGAACACTTATCCCGGCGTGGATAAAGATTCGGTCAACGTCGTGGTGTGGAATATTCTGGTCGCTAACGAAAAAATGTCGGACAAAATCGCTTACGATATTGTGAAAACTTTGTTCGAGAAAAAACCTGAGCTAGTCGCCGTGCATAAAGATGCGATGCAGATTGCACTCGAGTCGCAAAAAGGTAATTCGCCGATTCCGTTTCATCCCGGCGCGTTAAAATATTTTGCCGAGAAAAATATTAAAGTAAAATAATTCAATAAATTCAAATAGTTACATAAATCCCGCAGAGAAGGCATGGCGGGCTTTTTATTTGAATATTATTTAGGGAGCGCATCATGCCGGGCATAAAAAATAATAATAGCGTGCAAGACATCGTCATCACCGATGAGCAAATAAAAAAAGCCGAAGCGTTCATTGAAGAAGAAGAAGGCGCGTCGAACAAGTTTCGCGGCAGCCTGGCGTTGCTGACATCATCGCTGCTGGTCATCATGTCGCTGTTCCATTTGTATGCGGTGTATTGGACGGTGTCTGCGCCCGTGCTGCGGCCGGTGCATGTCGGCTTTACTTTGCTGTTGTCGTTTTTATTATTTCCCATCGCGACCAAATTCCGTAACCGCTTGATGTGGTACGACGTGATTTTTGCCTTGCTTGGTATCGCAACGATAGTTTATTTGATTCACGGCGGCGATGATTTCTTCGACCGCAACACCACGCCGGAAACCTGGGACATCGTGATGGGCGTGGCGTTTGTGTTGCTGGTGCTCGAAGCCTGCCGCCGTACTACCGGCTGGGTAATGCCTATCGTGGTGGCACTGTTCGTCGCTTATGCTTATCTCGGCCCGTATTTACCGACACCGTGGACGCATCGCGGTTACGACACCGCCAGTTTGGTCGGCGTGTTGTATATGACGCTGGAAGGTATATTCGGTAACGCGGTCGATGTCTCCGCAACGCTGATTATCCTGTTCACCATTTACGGCGCAATCTTGAATCGTTCTGGCGCCGGTAAATTCTTTCTCGATTTTTCTTTCGCGGCGATGGGCGGCAAGCAAAGCGGTGCCGGTCGTACCGTGGTGTTGTCATCATTTTTACTCGGCGGCCCGTCGGGCTCCGGTGTGGCGACGACCGTGACTATCGGTTCCGTCGCTTATCCCATGCTGGCGCGCGCTGGCTATAGCAAGGAAGAAGCGGGCGGCCTGCTCGCGGCAGGTGGACTTGGCGCGATTATTTCGCCGCCGGTTCTGGGCGCTGCGGCATTTCTGATCGCGGAGTTTTTGAAAATTTCTTATCTCGACGTCATCTTGATGGCGACGATACCGACTTGCCTGTATTACTTTGCCTTATTTTTAATGGTGGAAATCGATGTGCGCAAATTCGGCGTCCCGGCGCAGGTGTATGAAAAAGCACAAAGCCTGTGGACCATGACGCGGCAATACGGTTTTCACTTTCTGTCACTGTTCGCGATTGTCATATTTATGTTGCTGGGTTATTCGCCGATGATGTCGGTATTTCTTTCCATGCTGGTGGCGTTTTTTGCCAGCTTCATCCGCCGCGATACAGCGCTGATGCCGAAGAAATTAATCGCCGCGCTGAAAGACGGCTCGCAACAAACTTTATCCGTCGCCGCCACTTGCGCGGCGGCGGGCATTATCGTCGGCATCGTCGGAAAAACCGGGCTGGGTTTGAAATTCAGCTCCATCGTGATTGCCTACGCCGGCGGCAGTTTAGTCCTTACTGCGATTTATACGTCGCTCATCGTGTGGGTGATCGGCCTCGCCGTGCCTGTCACCGCCAGCTACATTATTTGCGCGGTGATCGCCGCGCCGGCGTTGATACAACTCAAGGTGCCGGATTTCGCGGCGCACATGTTTATTTTTTATTACGCGGTATTGTCGGAAGTGTCGCCGCCGACAGCGCTGTCGCCGTTCGCAGCAGCCGCCATCACCGGCGGCGATCCCTACAAAACAACGCTGCAAGCGTGGAAATATACCCTTCCCGCATTCCTCGTACCATTCATGTTTGTGCTCGATCCTTCCGGCGTCGGCTTGTTGTTAAAAAAATTGCCCACACAAAGCTGGCCCGACGTGGCGTGGATTACGCTGACGGCGTTCTTCGGTATCGCGGCGCTCTGCGGCGGTGTGCAAAATCACTTGCTGTATAAAACCACCAAACCGGAAAGAGTGGCGTTGATAGCGGCGGGACTATTGCTGGTCTATCCGAAACCGCTGTTCGATTTCATCGGCATCGCATTATTACTCATCGTCATAGGCGCACAATACTTACGCGGGAAAAAAACCCAGTAAACTAGTGTTAAGCGTACGTGAATGGTAGGGCATCACCGTATTCAAATGGCTTGCGAATTTTTTTATACTCGGCATCGAATTTGTATAAAAATTTTCGCATGCCCTCACACTACGACACTCTTCAGGTCATCGCCTCTGCCAGTGACGCCGTCATCAAAGCGGCGTATCGCGCATTGGCGCAGCTTTATCATCCCGACCTGAATCCGGATAACACGCAGGCCGAAGCATTGATGAAAGACATCAATTACGCCTATCAAATTTTATCCAACACCTCGAGCCGCGCACAGTACGATATTCAACAGAACTCGCGCAGCTACGCTAACGATGTGGCTGATAGCTTCTCTGCTGCTGAGACGGCGACGCAAGGGCAAACGGAGCCCGCTAGCGAGGCAAGCGTCCCCTATCAAACGCCGCTTACTCAAACGATCGAGCCGCCTCAATATTTTTATCCGGATGCCCATACCGCCGCGCGACCGCCTAGCTGGACCGCGCGGATTGTTTTTTTCATAGCCGCTGCTATTTTTAGTTTAATGGCGGCAGCGAAATGGATGGTGACTTCCGACCCAGGACTGGCGAATAGCGCGCATCAAAATGCCATGGCAGAAATAAAATTGCGCCTCGATACCGCGCCACTCTCTGTACCAGAATTCTGAGTTTTTTAAGCGATTCCCAATACGATTTTCGGCAAGGGTAAACATCCCACGAAAAAAATCTTTCGTGCCCGTTAAAAAATTAGTTCAATATAATCAAATACTTATTACTGTTTCCCTCATGCGTCACGCTAGCCGCAGACACACAAATTATACCTATACGATTGACGCAGCAGGCATACCCTGCGCTAACATGTATAGGCAAGCCATTGTTCGTC
>JAYVGF010000050.1:0-1902 GCA_043772415.1 Betaproteobacteria bacterium | reverse complement strand
CGTAGCCGCGTTGTGTCGGCGCTTCGTTGGATGAGTTGCGCATCGCGCCTAGTTCGAGCACATTGATAAAGCGCGTGGCTTTATTCAAACCGAGATTTTTTGCCAGCGCTTGCGTTTGCGTGCGCATGGCGGCGATGTCAAGGCGTTGCGCCATCGCTGTCTGCTCGATGTCGGGCAAGCCATCGACAGCTTTGGGCAAATCAGGCAAGCGCTCAGGCAGAGTGAAATTTACTTGCTCACCCCACAGGCCGAGTTGACGCGTCAACTGTTCACGCGCTGCCATGTGCGCTTGTTCGGCTCGCGCGAGATTCAATACCGCGTCGGCATAAAAGCCTTGCTCGCGTGCCTGATTCAGCTTGTTCCAGTTGCCGGTTTGCGCCATGCGTCGCGCCAACTCGGCGCTGGCATCGGCGGCATCTCTCACTTGCTTCATATAGCGCACGCTCTCGCCTGCTGCCACCGCGACAAAATAGGCTTTGCGTGTTTGTGCAGCGAGACTCAGCACGGCTGTCGCCGCCTCGTTTTGCACCGACTGAAAACGGCGCTGCTCCATTTCGCTTTTAAGCGGCATCAACAACAGACCGATTAAATTTACATGCAAGCTGCGCTCCAACTCCACTTCACCGCCTCGCGTTAAACGGCCAAACGAAAAGCCCGGATTAGGCAAGCGCCCGGCTTGCACCACATCGGCCTCGGCTATGCCCAATTCCGCAAACGACGCTTGCAGGCCTTGGTTGTTGAATAAAGCGATTTGCACAGCATCATCCAGCGTGAGCGGATTTTTGAGCAACTCGGCCACGCGCGCCTGCATCTGGCTGCGTTCGCTGTCCGTCTTCAACCACTTCACCTGTTTGTCGATGCGTTGTTGACTGGCCTGCTCCACCGCGCCGAAACCGCCGTCAGGCGAAAACGTGGCGCAGCCGCTTAGCGCAAACAGCATGATCAAAATAATTATTTTCATGGCTAATCCTTAATGCTTATGGCCGGAATGGGGATCCGGCTGCTGCGGTTTGGGCGCGGGTGCAGCGGGCTTTTCCGCGCTTGCAGGTGGCGCAACAACGTCGGGCTGCGCCGCCTCTTTCAAATAAGCGCGCCAGCCGCCGATTTTTTCCGTCAAGTCATTAGCCGGCTTCCATGGCAAAATTTTCGTTTCGCCTAGGGTTTTATAGTTTTGAAACGGAGAGACATAGATTACGTCAGGCACAGCCGCGCGCACATCTGCCGGGTCACGCAAGCTTGGCTCTGCGCTGTATGCGCATGCAACAGCGAATAGCGGCAGAAGGCATAGGCCTATGGTTCGGTAACGGTTCATGATGGTTCCTCGAATAGCTAAGCGTACAGCGCCAAAACTTATAGATTACACAGTAATCTGAAATGGCGTATGTACGGCAGTCAACAAACAGGTGGAATTATGCTGCGGAAGGGGGATGGAGCGGGCTTTGCTGAATGTAGGAAGTGAAGTGCGATTGAAATTCCACATACACGTCGCGTGGGATAGAAAGAACTGCTAATGGTTCGACACGGGTCATTAAAGCGGGCGAATAAATACCGCAAGTAAAGCAATGCGGGCAAACGGAATTGATAGCGTCACCAGCGTTGTTGTCCGTCGAATCTGCTGGCGCGGTATGACATGGCATCTTGTCTGATAATCTCGCTCTGTTTTGCGCATCCGCTTTGCTCGCGCCTTTATTTTGCATGACTGCGCCGCCATTCATTTTCTGGCACAGCACCATGCCCGCAGCCGCATAACCCTGTAAAGGCAGGATCAGCAGCAATGCAAAAATATTCAATTTAATCAAGAACTTACGCATACATATAGAATATCACGCTTAGGCCATATCTGCAAACTTGCCCTACTACGTGCGCACGGCGCACCCTAACTACAGCTGAAATTGTTTTGGT
>JAYVGF010000049.1:0-9166 GCA_043772415.1 Betaproteobacteria bacterium | reverse complement strand
TTGCTCGGCATTTCGTGGCTTTGGTTTTTCGGCTCGATCTTTTTAACGTCGTTCACCGGCTTCGCCAAAACTATCATAGGCGGATCGGAAAGCGTGGTGACTTTATTGTTGGCATTGTTCTCCATCGGCATCGGTGTTGGCTCATTGCTTTGCGAAAAATTATCCGGCAGCAAAGTGGAAATCGGTCTGGTCCCGTTCGGCTCTATCGGCATGACCGTGTTCGCGGTGGATTTGTATTTCGCTAGTCGCGGTTTGCAACCGGGTGACGTCATCGGCGCTATGCAATTCATGACGCAATGGAGCCATATCCGCGTAATGATCGATTTATTTTTGCTCGCGTTGTTCGGCGGACTATTTAGCGTGCCTTTATATGCCTTGATTCAGCATCGTTGCGATCCGGCTTATCGCGCGCGCATTATCGCAGCGAATAATATTCTTGGCGCTATTTTTATGGTGGCGGCGTCGATCATGGCGGCTGGTTTGGCGATGGCCGGCTTTACTTTGCCGCAAATATTTTTAGTCACTGGCATTTTGAATGCGTTGGTGGCGATTTATATTTATACGCTGGTGCCGGAATTTTTGATGCGCTTTGTCACCTGGATTTTGATTCACACCGTCTATCGCATCGACAAACAGGGGCTGGAGCATATTCCGGCTGAAGGCGCAGCGGTGTTGGTATGCAACCATGTGAGTTTTGTCGATGCACTAATTATCGGCGGTGTGGTGCAGCGGCCTATACGTTTTGTCATGGACCACAATATTTACAACTTGCCGATTATGCATTTTTTATTCAAAGCGGGAAAGACCATACCCATCGCATCGCGCAAAGAAAATATGTCGATGCTGGAACAATCGTTTTTAGACATTGATCAGGCGTTAAAAGACGGCGATCTGATTTGCATTTTCCCAGAGGGCCGCATTACCGACAACGGCGACATTTATCCGTTTAAGCCCGGCATCAGCCGCATTCTCTCCAACACGCCGGTGCCGGTCGTGCCATTGGCGTTACGCGGATTATGGGGTAGTTTTTTCTCCCGCAAAGATGGCCGGGCGATGACACGGCCATTACGTCGCGGTGTGTTTTCGAAAATAGCTTTGATCGGCGCGCCTGTAGTTCCGGCGGCCGAAGCAACGCCGGAATATTTACAGCACATCGTGATGAATTTACGTGGCGAGTGGAAATAGGCGTTGTGGAAATATGCCGCCAGCAGCGGTAGCGGCGTTCGAAACCTTGACTAACCATAGCGGCTGTTGCAACTAAACTAACGGGCTGTAGTCTATTAACCACAGACGTCAACCTCGCGCTTGGTGTAGCGTTAAGCGCTCGCAGGCAGTTGAAAAATTGTTACGGCCAATTAACCTGCCGGATGTAAAATAGCCCATCGCCCTCTGGAATTTGAGGAAAGGAATTTTATGAAACGCTTATATTTATGGGTAACTCTGACGTTGCTGGCCCTGCTGGGTGGTTGTGCGACTACGCCTGCCGTGCCGCCGCTGTCGCTGGACGATGTGGTGTCGCTGTCCAAAGCGAATACACCGCCGGATGAAATCGTGCGAAAAATGAAAGAAACGCGCACCGTGTATCTGGTCAGCGCATCGGAATTAATTAAATTAAATAAAGAAGGCGTGGATCCGAAGGTATTGGACTACATGCAAGCCACCGCAGTAGATCAAGCGCGTCGCGATGAACGTTATCGCGGTTACGGCCCCTGGTATCCGTATCCTCATTACTCGCCGTTCTGGCACAGAAACCCGTACTGGCCGTACTGGTAATCGGCAAATAAGAAAAATTACCGGGGGGCGCACATGGCGCCCCTTTCATTTCTGCGCCGTCAATAAACTCGCAAGCTTGGCCATACGTTCCGACTTTTCCTGCCGTGCAATGACTTTCACCGCCGAGTAAAATTTCGGCAAGTCGTTTTCCAGATGCGAGAGCAGTGCGCTAAAGGCCGGCACCTGTTGCGTATAAATAGTGAACGCGCTGATCATGGCGTTGTTGCTTGAGGCGTTGATCCAGCGGTCGAAGCCTTTATAGCCCTCCCACGATAATTTTTTTTGTTCATATTCATTGAGCAACGCGCTGAAAATTTCTTTTTTACGTAGGCGCTTGGTCGCCGCGTCGAGATCGCTTTGATAGAGCCAGCCTAGTTTTTGCTTTGTTTCTGTAAGTATTTGATTAAATTGATTTTTTCTTATTTCACTCTCTGCTATATTCTTCTCTTGTGCCGCATCGCCATGCTTGGTTAACCAGCGACGCAAACCTTCTTTCTCCACTGCTGTCGCAAACGATTCATTGAATTCGCTATCGTCCTTCACATACGCCACCTGATGCGCCAGCTCGTGAAAAATCAGCCGCGCTAATTCGCTATCGGGATAATGAATAAACGTATTCAACACCGGATCATCAAAATAGCCGAGCGTCGAATAGGCCGGCACGTTGCCAATAAACACATCACCGCCTTGTTGTTTTTGCGCTTCGGCAAAAGCATTCGCATTATCCTCGGCGAAAAAACCTTTATAGCCGACACAACCCGCGACCGGGAAACACCACTCGCGCGGTTTGAGCGAAAACTCTTCCGTAGCGAATACATTCCACACCACATACGGCCGCTGTAAATCGGAGTAACCGCGATAACTATGGTTCTCCGGCAAGCCTAATTCACGGCTGGCGAACTCACGGATACGCAATACGGTTTCCAGTTTTTTTCTCAACGCGGGCGGTGTCGTCGCGTCGGCGATGACTTCTTGTATAGGGCGGCGCTTGCGGATAATTTCCATCTGCCCGCCTGCCGATTGTGAGTAATAACTTAACTGCGCACAACCGGCAACAGCCATAAGCGAAAACAACATGACCGCACGGTTAAATAAAATTTTCATAAATTACGCTCTATGCTCGAATTGACCGTTGCGTAAAAAACATTCCATTTGCTTCATCACCAAAGCTGAAAATAACATTTGCGTATGCGTCACCGGCAGCACGATCCTGTCCGCCATGCCCGGCACCGTGGTTTCGACCACCGCGACGGTTCCATCATGCGGTGTAGGAATACTGGGCGCAACCAACAATCCCAAACCGACGGGTGTATCGCCAGCTATCACGCCGACTTGAAGCCTTTCCGCTGGCGCGACAGAGCCATGCGCCACCCAATCCAGCATAGACTTGCCCATAATAAATCGGCCAACACGACTACGCGCCAATCTCACTGGAACATGCGCATCTTGATACGGCGGGCCCGCGAGTACAACACGCTTAATGCGAGAGTCGGGGAAATCACGCAGCATGTGCAAAATCACCAAGCCTCCAAGACTGTGGCCGACGCAATGAATTTCCTGGTTAGGACTATTTTTAATCAACCCAGCCAAGGCTAGCGCATTTTCTGCGAGCGTGCGCCTGATAGTGGCGTAGCCAAAACTTTGCGCGTCAAAACCCGCGTTAGTCAAATGGCGCTGCCAAAACCACGTTGAATAGGTATTCAGATATAAGCCGTGCACCAGTATAACTGCGGGCTTCATTGCATACTCTCCCACATTTTTTCCAAGCGCTTAGCGCTCACTGGCATTGGCGTTTTTAGTTCTTGTGCAAATAATGAGATGCGCAATTCTTCCAGCATCCAGCGGAATTCATCCAGTTGTGTATCGAATAGATGCGCTTTGCGGTTCTTTTCCGCGCGTTCTTCATAACGCTTGGTTAAGCCCGCAATGGCGGGCGCATGCTTGCCGTCGCGCTCGGGATTGCTGGCGTATTTTTCCAGGCGTAAGGAAATACCTTTGATGTAGCGCGGTAAGTGTTGCATGCGTTCCCACGGCGTAGCGTTAAAGCAACCTTTATATATCAAGCGCGCCAATTGATTGCGGCAATCAGTCGAGACGCGCGCCAATGCCGGGCCCGCCGTGTTGAGCTTGGCGCTGGCATTAAAATATTCTTTGGCTATGTCATCCGCCATGCGCAGCAAACCGGTGGACACTGCAGGCAAACGCGCGCGCGCGCGTTGCTTGAGTTCGATGAATTGTTTTTCGCTACGCGGCAAATCATCGTCGCCGAAAAACGCCCGGTCGGTAATCGCGTCGAGCAAATCCAGCTTCAAAGCATCCGGCGCTATCGTACTGCGCAATTGCATGGCGAGTTGATTCATATTACCCAACGTTTTGTCGAGCTGTTTCATTTGTTCGCGCAATTCCAGCCGCAAAAGACGCGCGACGCCGCCGCGCATGGCACGATTGGCGGCAGCCGGCGCATCGAATAATTTAATCGACACCGAATCGCTATCATCCACCAGCGCCGGGTAGCCGGTGAGCTTTTGTCCGTGACGGGTGAAATGGATTTCCTGCGGCAAGTCGCCGAAATCCCACGCCTTGATGTTGTCACGCTCAATGCCCGGCTCGGCTTTGCCGAAAGTCAGTTGCGCCACTTCGCCCAGTTGCTCACGCAAAGTTTTCAAGTCGCGGCCCATCGCCAACTCTTTGCCGGCGTCGTCGGTGATTTTGAAATTCATGCGCAAATGTTCCGGCGGCGTTTCGCCTTGCCATACATCGACCGGTATCGCTTCGCCAGTTTGTTTGTGGATGAATTCACGCAACGCCGTTTGCAAAGACTGCTGACCGATTTCACTTTGCTGCAAAAACTTGGTGACAAAATCTGGCACCGGCACCACCATGCGCCGCAGTGCTTTGGGCAAGGCTTTGAGATACCACGCGAGTTTTTCGCGCAACAATCCCGGCACCAACCAATCACACTGTAACTCATTGATTTGATTCAATAAATATAATGGCGCAACGAGCGTCACACCGTCCATCACATGACTCGGCTCAAAGCGATAAGTTAGCGGCAGCTTCACATTGCCGAGCGGCATCGCATCAGGAAATTGGTCTTCGGTGATATGCGTCGCGGCATGACGCATGAGGTAATCGCGCGTGAGAAATAAAATCTGGGCGTTGGTTTTCTCCGCCTCCTTGCGCCAAGAATCGAAGCCCGCGCCGTTGACGATGTCCTGCGGCAAAATCGCATCGTAAAAGCCGAACAGCGTTTCGTCATCGATCAAAACGTCTTGCCGGCGTGCTTTGTGTTCCAGCTCTTCGACTTCTTCAATCAATTGGCGATTGTGCTCAAAAAACTTGGCGCGCGTTTCGTATTCCTGTGCGACTAATGCCTGACGAATAAAAATTTCACGTGCCTCTTGTGGGTTCACCGCGCCGAAATGGATACGGCGTTTCGGTGTGACGGTCAGGCCATATAAAGTCACGCGTTCATACGCTGATACTTGCGCAGCGGCTTTTTCCCAGTGCGGGTCGAAGTAATGGCGCTTGACCAAATGCGCCGCCGCACTCTCTATCCATTCCGGCTCGATTTTCGCCGCTGTGCGCGCATACACACGGTTAGTTTCCTGCAACTCAGCGGCAATGACCCATTTGTATTTTTGTTTGCGCAAGCCGGAACCGGACGAGACGACAAATTTTATTTCACGCGCACCTTGGTAAGTATCGCCTTCAATATCACGGCAACCGATGTTACCGAGCAAGCCCGCCAACAACGCGCGATGTATTTGTTCATAAGTCGCAGGCTTGTCGGATAAACGCAAACCCATTTCGATTACTTGCGCGTGCAGTTGCGTATGAATCTCGCGCCACTCGCGCATACGGAAATGCGAGAGAAAATTGTCGTGGCACAGCTCGATCAATTTACGGTTGGATTTTTTGTGCTCCAGCGCGTGTTCGAAGAAATGCCACAGTTTCAACAAGCCGCTGAAATCGGATTTTTCGTCGAGAAATTTTTCGTGCGCGCGATTGGCGGCGTCCTGTTTGTCCTGCGGGCGCTCTTTCGGATCCTGCACCGATAAGGCGGCAGTGATGATGAGCATTTCGGTCAGGCATTGGAATTCCTGCGCCGCGAGCAGCATACGTCCCACGCGCGGATCAATCGGCAAGCGCGCGAGCTGTTTGCCTAACGGCGTCAAATTACGTTGTTCATCGACGGCGTTGAGTTCCGCCAACAACAAATAACCGTCGGTAATCGCACGCGAATTGGGCGCGTCGATGAAGGGGAAATTTTCTACATCGCCCAAATTCAGCGCTGCCATTTTCAGGATCACCCCCGCGAGCGACGTGCGCAAAATTTCCGGTGGCGTAAACGGCTCGCGCATGTTGAAATTTTCTTCGTCGTACAATCGTATCGCGATACCGTTCGCCACACGCCCGCAACGGCCCGAACGTTGCTTCGCGGCAGCTTGAGAAATATTTTCCACTTGCAGCATATCGACTTTGTTGCGCACGCTATAACGCAACAAGCGCGCGTGACCGGTGTCGATCACGTAACGGATGCCCGGCACGGTAAGCGAGGTTTCCGCCACGTTAGTCGAGAGCACAATACGCCGCGCGCCGGCCGGTTTGAATATGCGGTCCTGCTCCGCCGCTGACAAGCGCGCGAACAGCGGCAGTATCTCGACGCCGGGCGGGTGATGCTTGCGCAGCGCTTCCGCCGCTTCACGGATTTCGCGCTCGCCCGGCAGGAACACCAGCACATCGCCGGAATTTCCCAACGACCAAAGTTCATCTACGGCTGAAAGAATCCCGCTATTGATATCGCCTTCGTCTTCTTCGTCGTCTTTTTCCAACGGACGATAACGCACTTCGACCGGATACAAACGACCCGATACTTCAATCACTGGCGCGTTATTAAAGTGTTTGGAAAAACGATCCGCGTCGATAGTGGCAGAGGTAATAATAATTTTCAGGTCAGGTCGCCGCACTGCCAGTTGCTTGACATAGCCGAGCAGGAAATCAATATTCAGGCTGCGCTCATGCGCTTCGTCGATGATGATGGTGTCGTAAGCGGCAAGGTCGCGGTCGCTATGCGTTTCCGCCAGCAGTATGCCGTCGGTCATTACTTTGATATACGATTCAGGCCGCGTCTTATCGGTGAAGCGGACTTTGTAACCGACCGCCTGGCCCATTTCGCTTTTTAATTCTTCCGCCAAACGCACCGCAACGCTGCGCGCGGCGATGCGACGCGGCTGGGTGCAACCGATGTAGCCCGCTGTGCCGCGTGTCAACTCCAAACAAATTTTCGGTATCTGCGTCGTCTTACCCGAACCGGTCTCGCCGCAAATAATCACGATTTGGTTTTTTGTTATGGCTTCGGCGATGCGTTTTTTTTGTTCGTTGATCGGCAAAGCCAAATCAAATTCGGGACGCGGCAGATTTTGTACGCGCAACGCGCGGCGTTGCACTGAAGTTTCCGTTTGCGCCAAGAGGCGCGCAAGTTGCGCTTCGTTCGGCGGTTTATTCGCGCGCAGCAATGAATCCATACGACGCAACTCAGCCGACAACTTGCGTTGGTCAGCAGCCATAGTCAGCGGCAATTGCGCGTAAAGATTTTTTAGCGGTGACGGAGTAGTGGCACGTTGCATAGCGCGCCATTTTAGCGTGAATGCAGAGATGAAGAGGCGACGCTTTGCAGATGAAAATACTTGTTCAAATTAATTATTGTAACTATTTGTTTTAATTGAATAATTTATAATTCGCCTGAAGCGATTTCTCGCTGCAAATATTTCGGTAACTTACGCACGATGAGTTGATGCGCCGTTCGGAGCAAAGCCTTAGCCTCAGACTGGCTCAATGCCTTATCTTCTACCACCGCCACCCATTTCGCGCGCGCGAGATACGGCGCGGGAATTATCCCTTGGCGGTCCGTCAATTCAAGAAAACGCTCGGGGTCCGCTTTGAAAGAATATTTTTCCGCTTTGCCGCTTTCATCCATACCAAACAGGGCAAACATTTTTTCATGGATGCAACACGCCATGACATGGCCCCACTTTCGATCCAGCTTCACATGCGGGAGCGAGGCGCAGAATTTGAGGAGGGAATCGGAGTTCATGCCGTAATTGTAAACCCGCCTTGAGTAACAGGGCAAAATCCCATTACGCCAAACGACAAATTACTATCGCTGGCAGCCTTGAATATTTTATAGTCCGCTTTGATTAATTCATGGGTTCAAACCGTCAAATTCGCCCCTGAGCAGACGGTGATGCAATATAAAAGCAGACGTTCAGTTTTCGAAAATAAAGCGCGCCGGATTTACAAGCCAGTGACGGCTGAAGACTCAGTTAGAATCTAAATTTGACCCTGGCCCCTTTGATTCCTTTGATTTAAAATTTGAATTGTAGAAATAAGCTGAAAGCTAATATTCCTAAAGGAGAATTTATTCGCCAGATAATCCGAGCCTCGCTCATTTGATGCTGGCAGGGGGTGGCTTGATGCAATGTTAAGGGTTATCTTGGCAGTCTTCGTAAAACTCTTCCATTAAAGCTTTGAACTCAGAAATGGTCATGCCACTGCCCTTTTCAAACCGAGAGCGAAGTACTTTATCTTTTTCAATTTTCGAAATATATTGAAGTTTTCTAAATAATCTTTCAAGTCTACATTCTGTTCTTGGATGAGACCCAATTTTTATGTAATCAGGATGAGCCTTTGAATTTGCCAAAAATTGGAACAAAACACCTGTGCCTGCCCCAACTTCAACACTTAGTTTTTTAAATATATCAATTGCAAAATCATCAGCCTTAAGTTCTCTAAATTTTGAATTTGCGCTCGAAGTCGGAGGAGTTTGAGTATGCCCTAGGGAGTGGTGACCAAATTCGTGCGCTAGTAACCAAGCCAGACCATCCAATACGAGGGGTTCATAAATTCTGAGATCCTCTTTGGCTAATGGAGAAAACTCCTTCCCAACAAATCCACCAAAGTTTTTTCTATTAAGAGGAACCAACGCTGGATTTTGAGTTTCGCGATCTCGAACGCTAACAAGGTACATCTGGTATTTCTGCAAATGATGTAAGTACTCGGGGGTCTTATACGCATAAATCCAGGCTTCTGCGATAAGCGCTAGCTCAAAACAAACGCCGACGGAAACAAATACATTCCCACCGAATGCTGCAGCATTGAAATCTGCAGAAGGTACTACGACAACCTTTTTGCTGAGGTGTTTAATGTCTTCAGGCAAATGAGGAGCTATACGCGTTGCAGATAACGCTACAGCTCTTTTGCAATATGGCAACCAAGCATCCTCCTTATCCTGTGCATGGGCTAATGAACTTGCAGCCCAAACTGAATAAAAAAAAATGCCCGTTACTAGCCGAACTCTTAAGTTACGCATATTCAGCCTTTTCAACTTTAG
>JAYVGF010000048.1:0-14344 GCA_043772415.1 Betaproteobacteria bacterium | reverse complement strand
TTGTTTCGCTGAGAAATTTTTCCGTGGCGGAAAAATTATTGTAGGGGCCGCCGCAGAGTGCGATGCGCTCCGCTTCAGCAGGAATCACGATTATTTTGGAATGGTTGAGCATGTCATATCTATTTGATTATATTGAAGTTTTTAATGTGGCGTAGCAACCTATAATAATACTCAAACGCCGTAGCCTTTTCGTTGTCTTACCCGCTTCATTATATAGAGGTAATCATCATGCCTGCATATTGCTCATCACTGATGCAAGACTTACCCGCCATGTTGCACATGCAGGCGGATCGCCGACGTGTGTTGCGCATGTTATCGCTCGGCGCCGTTGCGCCACTGGCAATCGCCGCTTCCGGCAATGTAAGCGGCGCGAGCTGCAGCGTGATTCCCAGCGAGACCGCCGGGCCGTTTCCCGGCGACGGCACCAATCGCAATGCCGATGGTGTAGCCAACGTGTTGACACAAAGCGGTGTGGTGCGTAACGATATCCGCGCGAGTTTTGCCGGCATGAGTGGCAAGGCGACGGGCGCTCTGCTCACATTGAACCTCAAATTGGTCAACAGTAACGCCAACTGTGCCAGCCTCGCCGGACGTGCGATTTATTTGTGGCATTGCACGCGCGATGGCGCTTATTCGCTCTACACCAGCGGCGTCACGCAACAAAATTTTTTACGCGGCGTGCAAGTTACCGACGACAACGGCGAAGTCTCCTTCGTCACCATTTTCCCCGGCTGTTACCCTGGCCGTTGGCCGCACATGCATTTCGAAATTATCGACAGTCTCGCCGCCGCGACCAGCGGCAAAAATCGCATCAAGACTTCGCAGCTCGCACTGCCCGCCAACGTGTGCGCGCAAGTGTATGCAAACGCGGCCTATGAGGCCAGCGCCGCGAACTTCAATGGCATGTCGATCAAGGATGACGGTATTTTCGGCGCGGATAGCGCGGTACAAATGGCGAGCGTCACGGGTGACGCGACTAACGCCTACACGGCGACGTTGACCATCGGCATCGCGGCGTGAATTTTGTTTCTTCGCGCCTCAAGCTTTAGCTGCCCAAGCACAGCAGCGTCGAGAGGTCGCGTCATGCACATCCGCCATCAACAGCATGGCGCTTACCTCGGCTTCTTTTTCCTGATCGAAACCGCACCGCGCTGGAGAAGTCTGCGGATTGCTATAAGTGCCGAAAAGCATGTCCCACAATGGCAGCGCGTAATTATTTTTGTGTAATTGATATTCGTGATGCACGCGATGCATCTCTGGGCGCTGGACAAAATAGCCCAGCCAATGGGGAGTAGCAATATTTGCGTGGGCAAGATAATCGTAAGCACCTTCGATCAGCGCGAACCATGCCACGCCTTCAACCGACAAGCCCATCACGCCAAACAGTACGCTGCTACTTAATAATAGATTCAAAGCGAAATCCAGCGGATGCGCGTAATAAGCCGTTAACACCTCTATGCGTTGTGCGCTGTGGTGCAGTTGATGCAGCGTGCGCCATAAAAATTTATTGTTATGACGTAAACGATGCCACCAATAAAAAGCAAATTGAAAAGCAAAAAATCCCAATAGCCCGCATAGTGCGGGAGGCAAGTTACGCAATTCAAATAGCGCATGCGCGCGCAACCACGGCTCGACGGTTAATCCTGCCAATAATAAAAATGGTAGCGGCAATAAATTGAAAATCGCCGCACGTGGATACCAACCGTTTACATTCGGCTGATGGTTTGCAGGATATTTTCGTTCTGCGATAAATAGCAACACGCCGGTGAGTATAGTCAGCACTAAAAGCATCACACCTCCAATAATGTAACTTATTGTTTATATTGAATTTTATAGAACAATACCGCAGCCACTAAACCCACGATTTGCGCGACAATAAACATCGGCGCATGTGCCGGATAGATGCCGGAAAAAGTATGGGTCATCGAACGCGCCAAGGTCACAGCAGGATTAGCGAACGAGGTCGATGAAGTAAACCAATAAGCAGCCGTGATATACGCGCCAACCATATACGGCACCGCGCTCGCGCGATTTTCTACGCCGTGCAAAATGACGGTAAGCAAACCAAAGGTGGCGACAAATTCGCTGAACCATTGCGACGGACCGGTACGCAGATGTTCGGATGCGGTGAATAACGGTAACTCGAACATGAAATGGGCTGCGGCTAAGCCGATATAAGCGCCGATGATTTGCGCCAGAAAATATATCGCTACCATGCGCCAAGCTAATTTACCCAGCCAGGCTTCCGCTAACGTAACAACCGGGTTGAAATGCGCGCCAGAGTGCGCGCTGAAAGTAATGATCAATGCAACTAAAGCCGCACCGGTCGCCAGTGCATTGGCCAACAATGCAATCGCGTTATTGCCATTCGCCATCCGCTCCGCCATGATGCCGGAGCCGACCACGACGGCGAGCAAAAATGCCGTGCCGACTAGCTCGGCTAGAAACACCTTACGAACATTCATGGCGCAGCGTCACCGATTTTTTGCAATTCCTTTTTCAGTTCTGCGTCGCTTAGTTGGTCGAGCGGCAACGCCAGAAACTTGTTGATGCGTTTTTCTATTTGCGAAAATATTTTTTTGAATGCCGCACGTTTTTGTTCATCGCTGCCCTGCTCCGCCGCCGGATCATCAAAGCCCCAATGCGCAGTGCTCGTATGTCCCGGCCAGATGGGACATACTTCGCCTGCCGCATTGGCGCAGACGGTGATGATGATGTCCATCTGCGGCGCATCCGGCGCGGCGAATTCATCCCAACTTTTGCTGCGCAGTTTTTCCGTTTGATAACCGATAGTTTTCAGCATCTCCATCGCAAACGGATTCACCTTACCGCCGGGATGGCTGCCGGCGCTGTAACCGACGAAGCGGCCTTTGCTGTTAACCGTCATCAAACCTTCGGCCATTACGCTACGCGCGGAATTGGCGGTGCATAGAAAGAGAATATTTTTGCTCGGCTTATTCATCAGCAACATTTCCCTTCGTTGCTTGAACGAACCGGAATCGCTATGGTGGATTTTTTTAGAGCAACCGGTTGCGCGCTAGACTGGGCTACTGGCACGCAGCAGGCACTGGCCGCTGTCTCTGGGGCTTGTGCCGACTCACTTCTGAATAGCGGAGTCTCGCGCAGCGTGTGAAAGCTTTCCCATGCGATGCCTTGCGGATCAGTCACCCAATATTTATCCGACTTGGCATAGCAACATGCGGTGCCGGTTACTTCTGTTACGCCACTGCTGTCGGCGTGTTCAAGTTGCGCGCGAATTTGTTGCAACTCTTCATTATTTTCTGCTTGCACGCCAAGGTGATTCAACCCCGGCGTTTCGCCGCGTGACGAAATGGCAAAGTTGACGCGCGGATCGTCGAGCATCCACTTGGCATAATCATCTTTCACCACGCTCGGCTGTGCGCCGAACATGGCGGAATAAAACTGGATATTTTTTTGCAGGTTATCGACGGCAACGTGAACATGAAAGCGTTTCATGATTTGCTCCTTTTCAAAGTTGATTTGGGTTTGCAGCCAGCTTCTGGCGCGCAGCCCGCGCCCTCGCAACAGTTTTCAGTGAGAAATGCCAAGAGCTGATTCATGGCCGAAAAATCAGCGGTATATATAATCGAGCGGCCTGATGGTTGCGGTGAAATCAATTGAGCAGCAGTTAATTCTTTTAGGTGAAAAGACAGCGTCGCGTTCGGCAGAGATAACTTTTCACCTATCGCCCCCGCTGCATAACCTTCCGGCCCGCGCTGGACTAAAAGGCGAAATATCGCCAAGCGAGTTTCCTGCGCCAGCGCACCCAAGGCTTTAATGACAAGGCTCGATTCCATATTTCCAATAATATCGAAATATCAGTCAAATGCAAACTATTTTTTTGTACGGCATGAATGAATTTACACAGCGTGATGAACCCACTACTATATATGCATTCATTTCTGCCGCAGGGAAACATCATGAAAATCAGATTAATCATAGGCTTAGTGATCGCGCTGTTTTCAGTGATCTCGTATTACAGCAGCACTTCAGTGAATACGATAACCGGCGAAAAGCAGCACATCAAATTAAGCCCTGAGCAAGAAATCCAACTCGGCCTGCAATCTGCCCCGCAAATGGCGCAGGAGATGGGCGGCTTGGCGAACAATCCGCAAGCGCAAGCACTGGTAAAAAAAGTCGGGCAGCGTGTGGTCGCAAGCTCTGCCGCAGCGAAATCACCCTATAAATATGATTTTCATTTGTTAGCCGATCCGGAAACCATCAACGCTTTTGCCTTGCCGGGTGGACAGATTTTTATCACCGTGGGCTTGCTCAAATTATTGCGCACAGAAGGCGAACTCGCCGGCGTGCTCGGCCACGAAGTCGGCCATGTAGTGGCACGTCACTCTGCCGAACACATGGCCAAATCCGGACTTACACAAGGTCTAACTAGCGCTGCCGTCATCGCCGTCGATCCCACCGGTGGCGGATCGGGCATGGCACAGATGATTTCCAGCGCGATCAATATGAAATACGGCCGCAACGATGAGCTTGAAGCCGATGCGCTCGGTATACGTCTAGGCGGAGAGTCAGGTTACGACCCGCGTGCGATGCTGGGCGTAATGGAAATTCTGGAAAAGGCCACCTCGGGTCGCGGCCGGCCGCCGGAAATGTTCAGCTCCCACCCCAACCCGGAAAACCGGGCGGAAAAAATCAAAGAGCTTATTGCGGCGCAGTACCCAAATGGCATGCCTAAAGGGCTGACACCCTGAACCTTGTGATAATTCGCACTGCTTGAATATGGTTGACGTGTTATTTCAACTATATTCTTAATATCCTGCTAGACAGAGAAAATCATAAAAGTTATGATTCTTTCAACTGGCATGTGTCAGTCATTTTTCCCCAAGGAGCTATCATGGCCAAGAAAGCAAAGAAAGCTAAAAAAACCAAAAAAGCAGCTAAGTAATTTTCTGCGAACAGAGGTACAGATTAAAAATGAAGGCCGGATTTATCCGGCCTTTATTTTTTGTCCGCTTCAATACGAAGGCAAGCATTCATCTCAATATGAAGGCAAGCATTCATCCAACTGATTCAATACACCTACGTCATTCCCGCGCAGGCGGGAATCCAGTGCTTTTCAAAAAAAGCTTTTATTCAAAATATTTTGTGAAAGGCGTTTTTGTTTTTGCTGGATTCCCGCCTGCGCGGGAATGACGGGGGATTTTGAAATTTTCTGTGCCGCTGTGTCTCTAAGGCCGGATTTATCCGGCGTTTCGTTTTGTGCGCTTCGATCTGCCGCAGCGTTATTATTTCTCACCGTCATTCCCGCGCAGGCGGGAATCCAGTGCCTTGCAAAAAAAGTCCTTTATTCAAAATATTTTGTGAAAATCGTTTTTGTTTTTGCTGGATTCCCGCCTGCGCGGGAATGACGGGTGATTTTGAAATTTTCTGTGTCGCGGTGCCTTTGTGCCTCCGTGTCGCTGTGTCGCTGTGGTGGGTGCAAGTTATTAACTCACTTCATCTATCCACGCCATCTGTATCGCTTCGAGGATTTTTTCGCCTGATCTATTCGGGTCGTCGTTGAATTCTTCCAGCCCCATCACCCACTCGCGCAATTCGGTAAAGCGGATTTTCAGCGGATCCACGTCGGGATATTTTTCTGCCAGTTGTATAGCGATTTCCAGTGTGTCGGTCCATTTCATTTCGGCGTGACCTCTTTGGCGAGATTGATGGTGTATTTGGGGATCTCAATCACCAGATTTTTATCGCCGACTTTGGCCTGACATGACAGGCGCGAGCGCGGCTCCAGGCCCCATGCTTTGTCCAGCATATCGTCTTCTTCTTCATCGCTCGGCGCTAGTGAATTAAACCCTTCGGTAATAATCACATGACAAGTGGTGCATGCGCACACCTGTCCGCATGCATGATCGATATCCACGTCATGCTCCTGCAACGCGTCGCAAATGCTGATGCCCGGCTCGGCGTCAAACTCCGCGCCATTCGGGCATAACTCGGCATGGGGTAGAACTTTAATGTGCGTCATAGTCTTTTCTATATTCGTGAAATATTTTGTCCGGTAAGCGCTTGGGCCACGCTTCGGTTCATGCGCCGTGCGGCGAATTCTTCGCTGGCGTGGTTCAATGCCTCGGTAGCAGATTTTATTTTTCGATGATCGTTGCCTTCAATCTCGTTGGTCAGTTTTGCAATGGCGCTCGTGATTTTTTCGCGCTCACCTGCGTCAAGTAATGCGTTGCCATCCTTGTTCATCGCGTTCCGCACCGCTTCAAGCAATTGCCGCCCTTCCACTTGTTGCTCGCGCAAGGCCCGCGCCTGCATGTCGTCACCCGCGTGGGTGAAGGAGTCTTTTAGCATGCGCGCTATATCGTCGTCCGCGAGGCCATACGATGGTTTCACTTCGATGCCTGTCTCAACACCTGTGCTCTGCTCGCGCGCCGAAACAGATAACAATCCATCAGCGTCCACTTGAAAAGTCACGCGGATACGCGCCGCACCGGCTGGCATTGGCGGAATGCCGCGCAAGTCAAACTTGGCCAGCGAGCGGCAATCCGTCACCAACTCACGTTCGCCTTGCACCACATGCACGCTCATCGCCGTCTGGCCGTCTTTATAAGTGGTAAATTCCTGCGCGCGCGCCATGGGTATGGTCGAATTTCGCGGGATGACTTTCTCCGTCATGCCGCCCATCGTCTCCAGGCCCAGTGACAATGGAATCACGTCGAGCAGCAACCACTCATCGCCGGCGCGATTGCCTGCGAGCACGTTGGCTTGTATTGCCGCGCCGAGCGCGACAACTTTATCCGGATCGAGATTATTCAACGGCGCCTGCTGAAAAAATTCGCCGACGGCTGTTTGTAGATGAGGCATGCGCGTCGCGCCGCCGACCATCACCACGCCTTGGATATCTTCTACCGATAAACCGGCATCGCGCAAAGCCTTGCGCGTGGGTGTGATGGTTTTTTGCACGATAGATTGTGTAATGTGAACCAACTCATCTCGAGTCATTGACACACGCACTTTCTGGCCGAGACTCAATATCGCCTCTGCGCTGGCTTCAGTTTGATCAGTTAATTTTTCTTTCACCGCACGTGCATAGGTCAACAAGCGCCGCGTATCGCGCGCGTCGGCAAGCTGATGCTGCTTGCGCCAATGTGCGGCGATGGCCTGGTCGAAATCGTCGCCGCCCAAGGCCGAATCGCCATTGGTCGCCAACACTTCAAACACGCCGCGCGTAAGTTTCAAAATGGAAATATCAAAGGTGCCGCCGCCAAGATCAAATACGGCAAACGTCCCTTCGCTACGATTGTCGAGGCCGTAAGCTATCGCTGCAGCAGTTGGCTCGTTAAGCAAACGCAACACATTGAGTCCAGCAAGCTTGGCGGCGTCCTTAGTCGCCTGACGTTGCGCGTCGTCGAAATACGCCGGCACCGTAATTACCGCGCCGACCAGTTCACCACCGAGCGATGCTTCCGCTTGCTTGCGCAACACGCGCAAAATTTCAGCGGATATTTCCACCGGCGATTTCACACCTGCGACCGTTTCAATTTGCAACATACCCGGCGCATCGACAAACTTGTACGGCAGCGCGCCGTAATGCGCGACGTCTTTCACGCCACGACCCATGAAGCGCTTGACTGACACGATGGTATTTTGCGCGTCATCGGATTGTGCCGCCTGCGCTTCGTAGCCGACGACTGTTTTACCATCGGCCAAATAACGCACGACCGATGGCAATAAAGCGCGGCCTTGCACATCGTGCAAGACTTCGGCCGTGCCACTCTTAACCGTAGTAACCAGGGAGTTAGTCGTGCCGAGATCGATACCTACCGCCAAACGATGTTGATGGGGCGCTGTCGATTCGCCGGGTTCGGATATTTGTAATAAGGCCATTAGTTTATTTTCGGTTCAAGTTTCAATTGCTTCTAACGCATCATCAATTTCCTCGCCGAGCTTTTCAAGAAAGCGCAACTTGCGCGTCGTCTCGCATGCGGCATCAAAATTATTTTCTGCGTCGATTTGTTTTTCCAGTGTGCCGAGCAATTCCGCGCGCTGTGAAAGTAATTTTTTATGTAAATTAATCAAAGACTTATGATTACTCTCTTGTTTCGCTTCGATCACCGCTTCACGCCATTCCATTTGCTCCATCAGAAAGCTTGTCGGCATCGCTGTGTTGGTTTCTTCTTGCGTATCGACGCCGTGTAACTGCAACAAATAGCGCGCGCGGCTGAGCGGTTTTTTTAATGTTTGATAAGCTTCGTTGGCGCGCGTGGCCCATTGCATCGACAAACGCTTTTCCGCTTCGCCTGCGTGAGAAAATTTATCCGGATGGATTTGCGATTGTATGTCGCGGTAAGCACGGTCTAAATTTTCCTGCGGCACGGAGAATTTTTTCTCCAGGCCGAACAGGTCAAAATAGTTTTTGCTAAAGTCGTTATGCATATCGCGTCGTTCAGTAAAAAGGGCGGCACAGCCGCCCTTTTTTATTTCATCGGTTCATTTAATTTCGGCTTAGACGTTGAAAGACTCACCGCATCCACATTCGTCCTTGACGTTAGGGTTGTTGAATTTGAAACCTTCGTTCAAACCTTCCTTGGTGAAATCCAGTTCGGTGCCGTCGATATAGGGCAAGCTTTTAGGATCGACCAATACTTTAACGCCGTGGCTCTCAAACACATTGTCTTCTGGCGCAGGCGCGTCGGCGAACTCAAGTTTGTAAGCGAGGCCGGAGCAACCTGTGGTGCGCACGCCGAGGCGCAAACCAAAACCTTTACCACGCTTGGTGATGTAGTTTTGGATATGTGTTGCGGCTTTTTCAGTTAATGAGACGGACATGATGCACCTATTCCTTATGCAGCTTTGACAGCGGGCTGCGCGTGTTTGCTTTTGTAATCTTCAATCGCGGCCTTGATCGCGTCTTCAGCCAGAATCGAGCAGTGGATTTTCACCGGCGGCAAGGCGAGCTCTTCGGCGATTTGTGTGTTCTTGATTTGCATCGCTTGATCCAGCGTTTTGCCTTTGACCCATTCGGTGACGAGCGAGCTTGAAGCTATCGCCGAGCCGCAGCCGTAGGTTTTGAATTTCGCGTCCTGGATAATACCGTCCGGTCCGACTTTGATTTGCAACTTCATTACGTCGCCGCAAGCCGGTGCGCCGACCATGCCGGTCGCGATGCCTTCATCGTTTTTGTCGAACGAGCCGACGTTACGCGGGTTTTCGTAATGATCTAAAACTTTGTCTGAATATGCCATGGTGCTTCTCCTTAATTATGTCGGTGCAATTCGCTATGCTCATTGCACCCTACGATTTAATGTGCAGCCCACTGCACACTATTTAGATCGATACCGTCTTTGAACATTTCCCACAGCGGCGACATTTCGCGCAGCTTGCCGATTTTTGCGTGCAATAATTTGATAGTGAAATCTACGTCTGCTTCTGTAGTGAATCTTCCCAGCGTAAAACGGATCGAGCTATGCGCCAGTTCGTCGTTGCGGCCCAGAGCGCGCAACACATACGATGGCTCCAAGCTGGCCGAGGTACACGCCGAGCCGCTCGACACTGCGAGTTCCTTGATGCCCATGATCAGCGATTCGCCTTCGACGAAATTGAAGCTGATGTTGAGATTGTGCGGCACGCGATTGTCCATATCGCCGTTGACGTAAGTCTCTTCAATGTCTTGCAGACCTTTGAGCAGACGATCGCGCAACATACGGATGCGTTCGTTCTCGCTCGCCATTTCTTCGCGCGCGATGCGGAAGGCTTCGCCCATGCCGACGATCTGGTGTGTGGCTAAAGTCCCGGAGCGCATTCCGCGCTCATGGCCGCCACCGTGCATTTGCGCTTCGAGGCGAATGCGCGGTTTTTTACGCACGTACAATGCGCCGATACCTTTGGGGCCGTAGGTTTTGTGCGCGCTGAAACTCATCAGATCGACTTTGGTTTTTTCCAGATCGATAATGACTTTACCGGTGGCTTGCGCTGCATCGACATGAAACACGATGCCGCGCTCACGGCAGATTTCGCCCATAGCAGGAATGTCCTGGATCACGCCGATTTCGTTGTTCACATACATTACCGAAGCGACGATGGTATCGGGACGTAAAGCCGCTTTGAATTTTTCCAAGTCGAGCAAACCGTTCGGCTCTACATCCAGATAAGTGACTTCGTAACCTTCACGCTCCAACTCGCGCATGGTGTCGAGCACGGCTTTATGTTCAGTCTTCAGCGTGATGAGATGTTTGCCCTTAGTTTTGTAGAAATGCGCCGCGCCTTTGATGGCGAGGTTGTTCGATTCGGTTGCGCCAGACGTCCACACGATTTCTTTCGCTTCGCAGTTCACCAGCTTGGCGACTTGTTCGCGCGCTGCTTCCACCGCGTCATCGGTCTCCCAACCATAGGCATGACTGCGCGACGCCGGATTGCCGAACATCTCGGTCAGATACGGAATCATTTTTTGCGCGACGCGTTGATCAACCGGCGTCGTGGCAGAATAATCGAGATAAATAGGTTTCATTTTTATCCAATAAAATCAATAGGTTACATTATGCGGCGAGTGAGTTACGTTTGGCACTCGCTAACTTCTTATTCGGTACTAATTTCACCACCGTGGTCGCGGATTTTTTGGCTTTTTGTTTCGCTACCAACTCGGATAATTTGATCGACTGTAAATAATCAACCATATGTTCATTCAAACTCGCCCACAAATCGTGCGTCATACAGCGATGATCATCGAGGCAATTTTCCTTGCCGCCGCATTGCGTCGCGTCGATCGGCTCATCAACGGCGACGATAATGTCGGCGATGGAAACTTCAGTCACCGGACGCGCCAACTTGTAACCGCCGCCGGGGCCGCGCACGCTTTCAACTAACGCTTGCCGGCGCAGCTTGCCGAATAATTGCTCAAGATACGACAGCGCAAGTTGTTGCCTCTCGCTGATGCCCGCCAAGGTGACCGGACCGTCATGCGCGCGCATGGCCAAATCCACCATCGCAGTTACGGCAAATCGTCCTTTCGTGGTCAGTTTCATGGCGGAAATCCTTTATCCTACTAATTTAGTCAAGTATATGGTGAAATAGTTCGCGGGTCAATTTTGCCTTAGAGAAACTCTCTCTCGTTCAGAGAGAACGTGAGCAGAGACAGCTCGGCTCTTATTTTCTGCGCCCCCTCCCTTTCAAGGGGAGGGTTAGGGTGGGGATGGGTTACTATCATCCTGCGCGACACCCATCCCCATCCTAGCCTTCCCCTTGAAAGGGAAGGGATTTTCTGGCTCGTTCTCTCAGGAGTGAAAATGATCAATTTTTCACACTACGCACATTGGGCCGAAAGCCCTCGCCCACCGTGCTGTCGTCGCCGGAAATCTGCTGTTCCAAATGCTCAATACGCGCCAGCAAAGTCGCCATTTTCTCGTCCGTCAGATGGCTGTAATCAACCAAACCGCCGATGGCTTTGTTGACCGGATCGTTTGCGTCGTCGCTCAAAGCATAGGCGCTAAACGCCGCTTGTGCAGGTTTGCCGTTTTCCAAAATACGTGCGGGAATGCCGACTGCCGTCGCACCCGCTGGCACTTCTTTCGCCACCACCGCGTTCGAGCCAACTTTCGCGCCATCACCAATCAAAATCGGCCCGATGATTTTCGCACCAGCGCCGACAACGACGCCTTTACCTAATGTCGGGTGGCGTTTGCCTTTATTCCACGACGTGCCGCCGAGCGTCACACCGTGATACAGCGTGCAGTCGTCGCCGATCTCCGCCGTCTCACCGATCACTACACCCATGCCATGATCGATGAACACGCGCCGACCTATCGTCGCACCGGGATGAATTTCTATGCCGGTAAAGAATCGCGTCCCATGCGACACCGCGCGCGCCAGCCATTTCAAACCGGCGAGCCACAAGCGATGTGACACGCGATGCATCAGCAGCGCATGCAAACCGGGATATAGCGTCAGCACTTCGAGGCTGGTGCGCGCTGCCGGGTCGCGGTCGAAAACGACCGCAATATCTTCTTTAATTCGGTCGAACATGGCTAGACCCAAGTGATGACAAGCATCAGTATCTAATACCAGACTAAATCAGTCAAGTACTGCTAAAATCAATAAAAATGTTTAATTAAATCAAATAGTTATATTATTTCGTTTTTTGCTCAATCATGCTCAAAATGCCACGCAAAATATCCACTTCGTTTTTTTCCATTCGCACGCGCGAGAACATGCGGCGCAGTCGTTGCATCATGCGCCTGGGATGCGTCGGATCGAGGAAGTTGACGTCGATGACGACTTTTTCCAGATGCGTATAAAAATATTCCAATTCTTCAAACGTCGCGGGCTCGTGCTCGTTCACGTCGGTAAACGCGCCGAGCGCGGTCGCCATGCGCAATTCGTAGGCGACGATCTGTACGGCTGAAGCGAGATTCAACGAACTGAATTCCGGGTTGGCGGGAATGGTGATGAGCAATTGGCATTTATCCAACTCCGCATTGGTGAGGCCGGACATTTCCGTGCCGAAAAATAATGCGACGGGGCCGGTTGCGGATTCTTTTACTAATTGTTCCGCGCCTTCTCTTACCGATACCATTTTGTGCGATAAATCCCTGCGCCGCGCGGTCACGCCTGCAACCAACACGCAACCCTGAAATGCTTGATCGAGTTCTGTGCAGACTTGCGCGCGTTCAAGCAAATCTATCGCCCCAGTGGCGCGATCATCCGCGTCGGCGTGGGGAAATTTTTTCGGATTCAACAGGTAAAGCTGCGATAAACCCATGGTTTTCATCGCCCGCGCGGCCGCACCGATATTGCCCGGGTGGCTGGTGTGGCTGAGGACGACGCGTATTTGGTTGAGCGGGGATGTTGGATTCATATTAAAATTACGCTTGGCCTTGTGATATTCATACGGCGCGTCAATCACCGTTCTTTTCAAATATTGAGAAATTCATGCATCCCATGCTATCCATCGCCGTGAAAGCGGCTCGCCGTGCCGGTTCGATTATCAACCGCGCTTCCCTCGACCTCGACAAGCTCACGGTCACCAGCAAACGTCACAACGATTTTGTTTCCGAAGTGGATCGCGCGGCGGAAGACGCCATTATCGACACCTTGCGCGAAGCCTATCCCGACCACGCGATTCTAGCAGAAGAGAGCGGCGCATCTCCGGGCAAAAACAAAGCCATCAAGTCGGAATACCAGTGGATCATCGATCCGCTCGACGGCACCACCAATTTCCTCCACGGCTTTCCGCAATATTGCGTTTCCATCGGCTTGCAGCAAAAAGGCATCATCACCCAAGCGGTGGTGTATGACCCAACGCGTAATGAGCTCTTCACCGCCTCACGCGGACGCGGCGCTTACATGAACGAACATCGCCTGCGCGTATCGAAAACGCGCGAACTGAAAGACTCACTCATCGGCACCGGTTTTCCGTTTCGCGATTTTGAAAATCTCGATGTGTATTTAGCCATGTTCAAAACCCTCACGCAAAAAACAGCAGGCTTGCGTCGGCCCGGCTCCGCTGCGCTCGATCTGGCTTATGTAGCCGCCGGTCGCCTTGATGGATTTTGGGAGATGGGCCTCGCACCTTGGGACATGGCAGCGGGTTCGCTGTTGGTGCAGGAAGCGGGCGGACTCATCACCGATTTGTACGGCAAAGATGGTTGGCTGGAAAGTGGTGATCTGGTGTGCGGCACGCCGAAAGTGTTTACGCCGTTGTTACAAACTTTAATGCCGCTGATGCATAAATAGTTTAATTAAATCAATAAGTTACAATATTATCTTCTCTGCGGATTGCGCACCCAAAAAACGCACGACCTCATCGCGCCGTTGCATCGTGTCTTGATAACCCAAGTCAATTAATGCGCGTGTGTAGTCGGCTTCAAATAATAAATAACTGACCAGCGCCGATCCCTTGCTGTTCATGGCGCCTATGCCGCGCATCAATACGCGCACTGGCCACGGCAAGCTGTTGACGTGTTTCGCCGCCAACAAGTCGAGCCGTTCCGACGGTGCGATCACTAGTATCTCCACTGGACGCAAAGCCGCCTGCGCGCGATTTTCCTCCGACAAAAGTGAAAGCGTGTGATTGATACGTTTCACGCGCTCAATATCGACATTCAGGCTATCTAAAAAAATCGAAGACAGCACATGGCCGCCGACCTGCGCCAAAGACGGATACAGCGCAGTGCCGTTAATTTTTTGATCCGGCTCGCGCATACGTCCGGCGCCGATCACCAATATTTTCGTCGCGCCCAAATGTATCGCCGGGCTGATCGGCGCCAGTTGCCGCATCGATCCATCACCGAAAAATTCGTTGCCCACTTTCACCGCCGGGAATATAAACGGAATGGCGCTTGATGCCATCAAATGTTCAGCCGTGATC
>JAYVGF010000047.1:0-9787 GCA_043772415.1 Betaproteobacteria bacterium | reverse complement strand
AAAAACTAAAATCTAGAGGCGACAACTAGTCTGACACAGGGGGCTGCTGCTGCAACACCGACATCCCACCAGTCGTAGTTATCTGGATCGAAGACATCGCAACCATCGTTTAGCATTTCATGCGTCGCAATTCGTAAACTCATTGCAACCAACGCGAGCTAAAATAATTTTCTTCAGAAACAGGCGGGAAGCGATGGTGGCGGCGCAGCGAGATTTTTAGGGAAATGCCGACAAATAGAAGCGGCTTGGTTGATGCACGATTTTAGTAAGATTCCTAATTAATTGTTAGTTTTCGGATTTTTTTACGTGATTCTGGCTACGCTTGCAGCCTTCTTGCGAGCGCACAGTTTTGCTATTAAATAAGGTGTGAGCATGAACCACTGTAGGTAGCCGAGGACGAAGTACGTCGACCACTCAATCACAAGCAGGAGGTATGAAGTCTTAACCGTCATTAAGGGCCAAGCATCTAACACCATATGCGCCAAAGAAACGATCAGACTCGATGGAAACGAAAGTACAAGCATTGACCACGTTAGTACGATCCAAATATCGCTGACTGTTGTGCCGTCAAAACCATAGAGAGTGACAAAAAGCGCGACAATGGCCATTCCTATCCAGGCTGCTTTTGCAATCACAACGCTTCCATTTTCGACATGGTAAGCAAGTAGTATCGAGATATTGAGTAGGATGCCCACCGGCAAAATAGCGAACGCGAGGCTTCCCAGTAATTCACCTCGAAACAAACCTGTGACAGAAACCGCATTGAAAATCATAAGGGCAAGCAGCCACAGGCTCACGAGAACTTTCCCGGTGCCTGTCACCAGAATGCGGGCAATCTTTCCCTTCATTTGAGTCCGCACGTTTTCCTGCAACTCTTATTAACGTCATCATCGTACTCTTGGCAATCCGTACCGAAGGGAATTCCGTATTTTGGGCGCGGCTTGGCCCATTCATCGCCCAAGCATTTTTCGAAGCAGTCGTTGTCCGGTTGCGTTTCCTTGCATTGGCCAGCACCCATGGTGTCTTCGCTAGGTTTGCCTGCGCCTTTGTCTCCGCGGTCTTGACCACCGCAGACAACATTTCCGTTACGAACAACGCAAGAGTATTGGTGGTAAAGCGGATTACCCCAGATATCGGGGCCACTTCTTGATCCTGAACCACCCAAGAGATGCAGCGGCTTAATACACTGCAAGGTCTTAAGCCCCAGCGGATCAGTTCCACTCATCGGATCTCCCTCCACATACGCATAAATATTGATGCCCCCCCCAAACCCAATCGGATCCTCACTCACAAACCGCCCATGGGACGGATCATAATACCGTGCCCGGTAGTAGTACAACCCGGTGTTGTCGTTCTCGCGCCCGGTGTATTGGGCGCTGTTGCTGCTGGCCTCGCCGGTTACTGTGGTGGTGCCGTAAGGTTGATAGCTGTAGCTGGTCTTGCTCGCGCCGGTGCTGTCGGTGAGCCCGCGTAGGATGGGTGCAACCCATCGGCTTTTGCGTTAATTTGCCATCATAGCAAACCGGAACCCGCGCATGATGGGTTGCACCCATCCTACAAAATTTAAGGGGCTAATACCAATTTGCGTAGGAAATATGCGCGGTCCCGGCCGAAGGCAGTGTCTTTTATTATCATTTTTTTGCGTGTACATTAACTATCTAATCAATTTATTAGCTTGAAGATGACTAATAAAATTGGGGCTATTCACTAAGGCCTCTGCGGCGACTTCCAGCAAGCATTAGTCGCTTCATGAAACACCGACAAGTCTTCGCCAACAGTAAACATCGCGTGGCGGATGCTGATGAAGTCCTCGCCGTTTCGCCAGGCTACGAACACCGAATGTTTTTCGCCGTTGCTGATGACGCTGACGCCGGGCTCAAACCAGATAGGCTGTCCATATTGGCGCGTGTAGTTGCTGCTCATCACGGCGAAATGTTTCGACGAAGCTTTCACCCATTGCTCCACACCTTGCAAGCGCTCGTTGCAAAACTGTAGCCGAAAGCGTCGATGGGTTCCTTTTTCCAGGTTGTCATAGACCAGCATTGTGTCCACTGCGGGTTCGAGGATTTTGTCGAATCCCCAGCCGGGCAGTTGCGTTTTGACTTCTTCGCGCGTCATGCCGGTTTTGAAATTGGCGATGTCGAAGGCGTGGGTTATCGGACTGAAACTCAGGCACGATAAAGCGATAATTAAAAACTTTATATTAAACATGTAGTTATAAATTCTTCTCATTCAATGATATTCATTTTAACAAAATCTTCTCATGCGTCAGACATATCGCATAGTGTAAAATTGCATTAACGTCTTGCTGCAAAAAAAGTCGCAGCCAAATATTCTCACCCCAAATGTCCTCACCCCAAATGTCCTCACCACTATTCATCCACCTGCGCGTTCACAGCGAATTTTCCATTACCGATGGCATGGTGCGGATTGATGACGCCGTCGCAGCGGCGCTTGCGGACAACATGCCCGCCGTAGCCGTGACTGATTTATCCAATTTATTCGGCGTGGTGAAGTTTTACAAAGCGGCGCGTAAAAAAGGCATCAAGCCGATTATAGGCGCGGACGTATGGATCAGTAACGACGCCAATCGTGAACAAGCATCGCGTTTGCTTTTGCTATGCCGCAATCAAGAGGGCTATCTCGCGCTGTGCGATTTGTTGTCGCGCGGCTATCGCGAAAACCAGTTTCGCGGCCGCGCGGAAATCCGCCGTGATTGGTTGGATGAAAAATCCTGCGCGGGCTTAATTGCTTTGTCCGGCGGAGAGCAGGGCGATATAGGGTCGGCGCTGTTGCAGGATAATGTGGAGCAGGCGAAAAAAAATGCCGAGCATTGGGCCGGTATTTTCCCACAGCGTTTTTATATTGAACTACAACGCGCAGGTTCGCCGCAGCAAGATGATTACATCGCCAACGCAACGCAACTTGCGTCGCAATTAAATCTTCCTGCAGTAGCAACACACCCGGTGCAGTTCCTGCACGCTGATGATTTTCGCGCGCATGAAGCGCGCGTGTGCGTATCGCAGGGCCACGTACTCGGCGATCCACGGCGTAAAAAGGAATTTACCGAGCAGCAGTATTTCAAAACCCAAGCGGAAATGGCTGCGCTGTTCGCCGATTATCCCGAGGCATTGCAGAACTCGGTCGAGATCGCCAAGCGTTGCAATCTTGAACTTACGCTGAACAAAGTACGCCTGCCGTTATTCCCCACGCCGGACAATATCCCGCTTGACGAATATATGCGCCAACAAGCGCAGATCGGTTTGCGGCAACGCTTGACGCAATTATTTCCCGATGCGGCGATGCGTGAGCAAAAGCACGCGCAGTATGCGCAGCGCCTCGACTTCGAAGCCGATACGATAGTGAAGATGGGTTTTTCCGGCTACTTCCTCATCGTGGCGGATTTTATTTATTGGGCCAAGCATAATCGTGTGCCGGTCGGCCCCGGACGCGGTTCAGGCGCGGGTTCGCTTATTGCCTATTCTTTAGGCATCACCGATCTCGACCCGCTGCGTTACGATTTGCTGTTCGAACGGTTCTTGAACCCTGATCGCGTCTCCATGCCCGACTTCGACGTGGACTTTTGCCAGGAAGGGCGCGGACGTGTCATAGACTACGTGAAGCAGAAGTACGGCGCCGATTCCGTTTCGCAAATTGTCACCTTCGGCACCATGGCGGCGAAAGCCGTGATCCGCGACGTTGGTCGGGTACTCGATTTTCCCTACGGTTTTGTCGATTCCATCGCCAAATTGATTCCATTCGAAATCGACATGACCTTAAAGAAAGCCCGCGAAGTCGAGCCGCAACTGAATGAACGCATCGAAAAAGAAGAAGAAGTGCGCCAGCTATTTGAGTTGGCCGAGAAGCTCGAAGGCATGACGCGCAACGTCGGTATGCATGCGGGCGGCGTTCTGATCGCGCCGGGCAAGCTCACCGATTTCACCCCTTTGTATATGGCTGAAGGTTCGAATGATGCGGTCAGCCAGCTCGACAAGGACGACGTCGAAGCCATCGGCCTGGTGAAGTTCGACTTTTTGGGATTGACCACGTTGACCATCCTTGCGCGCGCGATGGCGTATATCCATGCCCTGCATCCCGAGCAAAAAGATTTGCAACTGGAAACCTTGCCGCTGGCCGACGAACCGACGTTCCAGAAAATTTTCGCCAAGGGCAATACCGTTGCCGTATTCCAGTTTGAATCATCCGGCATGATCGATTTGCTCCGCCGCGCCAAGCCCGATCGCTTCGAGGATATTATTGCGCTGGTCGCGTTGTATCGTCCAGGACCGATGGACTTGATCCCGACATACATCGAGCAGAAAAAAGCGCCGTCGAAAATTGTTTATCCTGATCCACGTCTTGAGCCCATTTTGAGCCCGACTTACGGCATCATGATTTACCAGGAGCAAGTGATGCAGGCCGCGCAGGTGATTGGCGGCTACAGTTTGGGCGGCGCGGATTTGCTTCGCCGCGCGATGGGTAAAAAGCTAACCGACGAAATGGCGGAACAGCGCAGTATGTTTGTCCTCGGCGCAGGTAAAAACGGCATTCCCGAAGGCCGTGCCAATTTGCTCTTCGACGTAATGGAAAAGTTTGCCGGTTACGGCTTCAACAAATCCCATGCGGCGGCATATGCGTTAGTCGCTTACCAGACGGCGTATCTCAAAGCGCATTTTATGGCCTGCTTCATGGCGGCCAACATGTCGTCGATGATGGGCGATACGGATAAAGTCAAAATACTCCATGACGATTGCGTCAACAACAAAATTAAAATCCTGCCGCCGGATATTAATTTATCAAATTATCGCTTCGAACCGATCGATGACCATTCGATACGCTACGGCCTCGGCGCGATTAAAGGCACGGGACAATCCGCCGTAGAAAGCATTTCGCGCGCGCGCGAAGAAGGCGGGCCGTTCAATGATCTGTTCGATTTCTGCCGCCGCTCCGATAAGCGTCTGGTCAACAAGCGCACCGTCGAATCATTGATACGCGCCGGCGCGTTTGACAACATCAATCCGCATCGCGCCAGCCTGTTGGCGAGCGCCGGTACGGCGATGGAAGCCGCCGAGCAAGCCGCCGCCAGCGCCAACCAAGTCAGTTTGTTCGGTGATGCAGCGGAAGAGAATGACGGCGTGGTCAGCATGGCCAACGTGCCGGAATGGAACGAGCGCGAAAAATTGCAAAACGAAAAGCTCGCCCTCGGCTATTATTTCAGCGGGCATCCGTTTAATCATTTCAAACATTTAGTGCGCGGCTTCGCCAAGACCGAGCTCGCCCAAGCGAAAGCGGCAGAGCGTGCGCAATTCGGCAAGGCGCCGACGCAATGGTTCGCCGGCATCATCATGGGTACGCGTGTGCGCAACGCCAAAAACGGCCGAGGCCGCATGGCAATACTCACCTTGAGCGACGATACCGCGCAACGCGAAGTAGTGTTGTACGACAAAACATTTGAACAAAACCGTCCGTTATTGCAAGACGATGGATTGATCATCATAGAAGCCCGCGTCGAGAACAGCCAATTCCGCTCCGACGAAGGCGGCGCATCGGATACGATACGCATCATAGCCGAAAATATTTATGATCTCGCGTCCGCGCGCGCACGTTTCGCAAAAAAATTGCAACTGAGTTTCAACGGCCAGGCCAATGCGAAAAAACTCAACGAGCTTCTCACCCCGTATTTTGTTGGCGGCGAATGCCCAGTGGGAATCTCCTATCACAACGGCACCGCCGCCTGCGATCTCGATTTGCCCGACAGTAAGCGGGTGAGATTGAGCGATGCGTTGATTCAATGTTTGACGGAATGGGTCGGCGCAGAGAATGTTAACGTGTTGTATTGACTAGTAAAATAATCAATATAATCAAATACTTACAAAACATTCAGATATGAAGAGAGAAGCATGACTACAGCAAAAAATATCGACCAAAAACTATTCGACTCACTCACCGCGCAAGCGCAAGCCTCGCCACGTAAGCGCAAAAATTATAATTTCCACCAAACCGATAACGCGATTTGTCATCGCTTATTAAACGCATTGGAAATGGATTCCTACATCCAGCCACACCGTCATCTCGACCCGACCAAAGATGAAACCCTCATCGTCGTGCGTGGCAAACTTGGCGCGATATTTTTTGACGACGTCGGCAAGGTCGCACATAAAGTTGTCATCGAAGCCGGCGGCGACAATGTCGGTCTGCACACACCGAGCGGCGTATTCCACAGCTTCGTCGCCCTAGCGCCCAACAGCGTCATCTTCGAAGCCAAGGCAGGGCCGTATGTGCCTGTAGGCGATGACGAAAAAGCCAGTTGGGCGCCGGCGGAAAATTCGGCAGAGGCAGGGTCTTATCTGGAAAAAATGCGCGGGTTGTTTGCTACGAAAACGATTACATAGTAGATTTATACGCCACTTCGATATTGCTTACCGGCATTACGATGGTGCCTGATTTAGGCTAGGTAGTTTACTTCAATCACATAAGGGGAAAGTATCCATGAAACGAATATTAACTTCGCTAGTAGTGTTGTCTTTGATTCTTTTGACGGGGTGCGCTGGAACCGCTCTTCGCCCAGAAGTAGCGTTTAAACCTGCTGCAAACCAGAAATTTACCTACGAGATCGACAACAAAGCACAGATGACCGATGAAGGCCTTACTATTTTGCGTGAAAGACTTACGAGTCAATTGACTGCTTCAGGCATACATACTGCAAGCAGTGATGGCACCGCAATGTCAGTAAAGATTGCGATCGACACTTATTACATGCGACATGGCGCGACAAGAGCACTAGTGGGAATCATGGCCGGGTCAGATAATATCTTGAGCACGGTGGTCGTGAAGGACGGCAAGTCAGGTGCGGAAATATCAAAGTTCCAAGTTGAATCAAAGAATCCGACCGCTTGGGGTACTTCGCGCGGGATGATCGAGGAACATGCGGATAAAGTAGTCAACTATCTCAAATCAGGCCAGCTATAGAGAGAAAGTGTGCAGCCACGTAGGATGGATGAAACCCCTCGTTTCAAGCGTGCATTCATTGCGCAAATGATGGGTTGCACCCATCCTGCGAATTTATTAATTGAATAGTTCAGAGAATAATTCTTAGCACAGTTCTTTAATTGCATATTTCATTAATCATGAAGCTCCCGTTTGTTGATCACGTCGGCATGCGTATTGAAGCAGCCAAGCCAAAGCCGCTGCACAGTGACGGTCGCCGACTATCACCGTAACTCTAATGGCGTGGTGCATGGCGGCGTCATATTCACATTGGCTGACACAGGAATGGGCGCAGCGCTTTACCCCACGCTTGATGCTGGCGAAATCTGCGCCACCATTGAAATCAAAATAAATTATTTCAAGCCTGTAACGAATGGCGATCCTGTTTGTGTGGGTGAAATCGTCAATCGGGGCAAGACTGTCGCCAATCTTGAAGCGAGCGTTTATGCTGGTGATGTCTTGGTAGCAAAAGCCAACGGCAGCTTCTCTATTTTCAAACGTAAGTAGGATGCGCCGTGCGCATGCGTGATGGTATAAAGCGCGCAACGCGTGCGCACGGCGCACCCTACCAAATCAATTTGGCTAAAGGAATATTCGATGACTACGCAAATGATTCTGGTAGCCGGTCCCTATCGTTCAGGTACCAACGATGACCCGGTACTGATCGCCAAAAACGTCGAAGCCATGACCGAAGCGTCGCTGCAACTTTTTCGTGCGGGACATTTGCCGGTGATGGGTGAGTGGTATGCCTTGCCCTTGATTGAACACGCAGGCTCTGCGGAAATCGGCGATCCGGTGTTCAATGAAATTTTTCATCCTATTTCGCGTCGCTTGGTAGCTAAGTGCGATGGCTGTCTGCGTATTGGCGGGGCGTCAGTTGGTGCGGATGAAATGGTGTCGCTGGCTAAGCAGCATGGCAAGGCGGTGTATTATTCGCTCGCTGAAATTCCTGATGCATAAACGTAGGGCGGGTCCCACCCGCCATAAAAAATAACGCGAAGCGAACAACCTGTTTTTTTCGGTGGGTGGGACCCGCCCTACATCATTTCCACACTTTGCGATAAGCGGCCAATAATTTGGTGTGCATCGCGCTTCCTTCCATATTCGGCCCCAGCTTGCCGAGGCCGAAAAAGTTTTCTTCGCGCTTGAGCAGTTTGTGTGCTTGTTGCAGCGTCTCTACGCCGTAAAGCAATTGCAGGTTGGCTTCGAATGGCGCTGTATTTTCCAATTGCACCATGGCTTCGATGCAACGATAAACCCGCGCGCGTTTTTCGTTTAGTTGGCCGTATTGTTTGATCCAGGCGCAACCGTCGAGGATGGTGTCTTCGTCGGCTATGGCTAAACCAAGCAGCGCTTTGAGTTCGCCTACGCGCAAGTCCACCCATGTGGTGCCTGGGTCAGCGGCTAAACCAATCAACGTGACGATGGGCAATTCATCGGCGAGATCAAGTTCCATCAGCGTGTCGAGTAATGCGCGGCATTCTGCTTCGTTCAATTCAGGCAGGCGCAAGATAGCCGGGCGCACCAGATTACCGACGGTGTTGTTTTCCCATTGCAGTTCTTCTATCGGGTAGATCTCCGACATGCCCGGCACGAAAATACGGCAGGCATATACGCCGAGATGGGTGAAATCAGCGACGTAAATATCGTGCTCACTGGAGTGGATGGTATCAACGCACCATTGGTAATCTTCTTGCGTGGTGGTACCGAAATTCCAATCGACGAATTCGAAGTCCGGCGTATTGCGCAAAAACTCCCAGCTGATGACGCCGCTGGAATCGACGAAATGGATTTCCAGATTTTGCGCGTCGGCTATTTCGTCCATATCAAAACCTGGCGCTTCGAAATCTTTCAGCGCGTTCAGCGCGCGGCCTTGCAGTAATTCGGTCAACGCACGTTCGAGTGCCACTTCAAAACGCGGATGCGCGCCGAAGCTGGCGAAGCAGCCTTGGTCTTCGGGATGCAGTAAGGTCACGTTCATCACCGGATATTTGCCACCGAGTGAGGCGTCTTTCACCAATATGCCGAAGCCCGCCTCGCGTAAACCTTTGATGCCCGCCGCGATGCGCGGATAGCGATTAATCACGGCTTCCGGTACATCGGGCAAACAAATGCCGTCGCGGATAATGCGGAACTTGATGTCGCGCTCAAAAATTTCCGCCAACGCTTGCGTGCGCGCTTCCATCATGGTGTTCCCCGCCGACATGCCGTTACTGACATAAATATTGCCGATGAGATTGACCGGGAACAAAGCCGTCGCGTCATCGCGCAAGCGTTTATACGGAATAGCGCAAATTCCGCGCGCGGCATTGCCTGAATTCAAATCGATCAACTGGCTGGCCAGTACGCCTTTGTCGGGGTTATAAAATTTTTGCAGTTCAGCATTGAGCAAACCGGAAGGCCACTTGTCACCAGGTTTTTCATTTTTGTTCAAGGGAAACCATTGCTCGTTCGGATAATGCACAAAGTCTTTCTGCGCAATTTTTTCACCCAGATAAAAATGCGTCCAAAAATAATTGGTGCTGAGCCGTTCAAAAAATTCACCCAGCGCACTGGCGCGTGCGGCCAACTCGGAGCCGCCTTTACCGTTGCTGAACAGCCGCGTGCAATCACGGTCTGTCACGTGCACCGACCAAATATTTTCGATCTCATTTAGCCATGAGCGTTCCTCGACGTGAAAGCCGAGAGCAATCAGCTTACCTTGCAAGGTGCTGATGGAAGATTCGAGCGAGGCGTCTTTACTGGGGATGAAGGTTTCTGTGGTCATGAATAAGTGCTCAAAAGATAAATTAAAAGATTT
>JAYVGF010000046.1:0-2737 GCA_043772415.1 Betaproteobacteria bacterium | reverse complement strand
CGCAGAAAAATGTATCTTGATCATTTCGGCCTCGATTCGGCACCTTTCAATATCACCTCGCAAACCGATTTTTTCTACGACGGCGCGGCGCGCGGCGCGACCTTAGACGCCTTGCTTTACGCGGTGGAACAAGGCGAAGGCATCGTCAAAGTTACGGGCGAAGTGGGCAGTGGCAAAACCATGTTGTGTCGCATGCTCCTGGAATCGTTACCGGATAATGTGGAAACGATTTTCCTATCGGTGCCGAGCCTGAAGCGCGATGAAATTGTTCAGGCCTTGAGCATAGAACTGGGGCTCGACATTCAAGGCCAAACACCCTACCAATTGCTCACAGCGTTACAAAAAAAACTGATCGGTCTTTACGCCGATGATCGCCGCGTGCTGGCGCTCATCGATGAAGCGCATGCCATGCCGATCGAATCGCTGGAAGAAATCCGCTTACTGTCCAACCTCGAAAACAGTGACCACAAATTACTGCAAATCATCTTGTTCGGCCAACCTGAGCTTAACGATCATCTGCAGCTTCCCCACATGCGCCAATTAAAAGAGCGCATCACGCATAGTTTTCAATTACATCCATTGAAGAAAACCGAAATCGGCCCCTATCTGGCGCATCGAATGGAAAGCGCCGGCTATGGCGGGCCGCCACTATTCTCCGACAGGTGCATCAAACTCATGGCGCATGCATCAGAAGGGCTCACGCGTCGCGTCAACATCATCGCCGACAAAAGTTTACTCGCCGCGTATTCGGACAATGCAAATACGGTGACTACCCAACACGTGCAGGCAGCTATCCGCGACAGTGATTTCCCCATGCCAGCCGAATGGGGAAAACGCGTCGCGGTCGGTGCCGCCACTTTGGCCGTGGCAGGAGCCATTGCATTTAGCTTAAGCAAAGCGAGCTGGTTTTCCCCTAACCCTGCGCCGGTCGCTGTCGTTTCCAATACAAATGAAGTTGCCCACACTACACCGCTTAAGTTCAATGAGACTCCCAGCGCGGCCGAACTGGTAGTAGGCAGCCCACAATGGCACGAAAGAAATATTAATAAAATCAATAAGTTATCTAAGTATGTGGGCAATGCCATACCCGGCTCGTCCGCTCAGGCAGCCTCGACGAAAATAGAACAAAATGACGTAAAAGAATCTAACGTACCTGACAATCTTTCTAAATCATCCAATTCAGGCAATTCTGCAGCAAAACCTCAGTCAAAAACTGGCTTTGATATGGATACTGAAATCAGCCTCGCGCTCACTCCGTCTTCTGCGCTTCCGGGCACCCCAATTAGTAAGTCTGAAGCAAGCAAAAATTCAGCAACTCCCGCTAACCCCGCTCAAAATAAGCCAACAAACGCTGAAATCGAGAAAAGTACTGTCACAAGCAACGCCAAAACGATTGCAGACTTAAAAGTCACCTCTATAAACCTCGCGAACAAGAACGGTGTTGCCAAGGAAACTTTGCCACCATCCAGCGCGACAGTTCCAGCTTCCCCACCTGGAAGCTTGCGAGAAAACATAACGGCCAGTAAAGCATGGCTGGAGTCTGCGCCGGCAGCTCAATGTTTTATCCAATTACTCATGGCCGACATAAATAACTACAGCAATGTGGAATATTTTTTAGGTATGGCTGAACGGGAGGTCGGAGCGAAAGCTATTCATGTTTTTCCCGGTGAAATCGGCGGGCAAGGTAAATATATTGTGGTTTATGGAGAGACAGGGATGAATTGTCAGGCTGCGCTGGAAAAATTGCCCACGCCACTCAAACAATCTAAACCCTATATACGCAACGTGGGATTGCTACGCAACGAAATAAAATTTCCCGGTTGAACATCCGAAGCACGTGCAATGCCCCTATAATTGCTCTCATAAATTCCGCCGATCACCCATAGCGCTGCGCGAAAATGACACCAAGATTAAATAAAAATGCGGCCTTATTTGCAGTCAGCCTACCTTTGCTACTGCCCGCTTGCGGTGTGACACCACTCAAACCTGATCGTCATATTCAGGCTGAAGCGCCAAAACCGGTGACCATTCCCGAGCCGGTACGCTCGGCGCCTCTACCCCCTCCACCCAAAGCGGAAGCGCGGCCGGAAAAATATTCCGTCGTCGTCAACAACGTGCCGGTGCAACAACTGCTATTTGCCCTTGCGCGTGATGCGAAAGTGAATGTCGATATTCATAACGGTATTGAAGGCCAGGTAACCTTGAATGCCATCGATCAAACTTTGCCGCAAATTCTCACGCGCATTTCCAAACAAGTGGACATGCGCTTTGAAATGGATGGCGCCAATCTGGTGGTCATGCCCGATTCGCCCTACCTGAAAAATTACATCGTCGATTACGCCAATGTCTCGCGCGATTCCCGCAGCTCGGTCGGTATCGCCACCCAGGTTGCTACGACCGGCGCGGGCACCGATAGTGGAAGCTCGGCGACGGGCACGGGCGTGCAAGGCAATAACTCAACAACCTCCGTCTCGAATATTTCCAATAACCGTTTTTGGGATACGCTGGTGCAAAACCTGAAAGATTTATTGCTTGAGACAGACAAAATTTTTCCTGATGGCAGTTCGGAAACCCAGTTTGCACAAACCGGCCAGCAGCGCGCTGCCGCCAATGCGCCGGTCAGCTCCACTCAAAAAGCCGGAAAAAAATCTACCACCACCAGCTTACCTAAGGGTGGCGAAATAGAGGCCGAACTACAGGCGGGCGCGAGCTCGCGCAGCTTTACTTTCCGCGAAGC
>JAYVGF010000045.1:0-4467 GCA_043772415.1 Betaproteobacteria bacterium | reverse complement strand
GCTTTTCGTCTGGTTCAAAAAACCAAACGCGGTTTTTTTCTGAGCACAAAGGTGCTACACAAGATGACGCAAAAACTAAAAGCAGATCCTTCGCTCACGCTCAGGATGACAGAACTATTAAAAGCAGATCCTTCGCTATCGCTCAGGATGACAGGCGTATGAAAATCACCGGACTAATCCTCGCAGGCGGACAAGGGCGGCGCATGGGTAGTGCGGACAAGGGGCTGACGCCGTTTCGCGGCAAGCCGATGATTGCGCATGTGATCGAACGCTTCGCGCCGCAGGTGGATGAGCTGATCATCAACGCTAACCGTAGCCTCGATGACTATGCCAAGTTCGGTTATCGCGTGGTGGAAGATGAAGTCGGCGGTTTCGCTGGACCGCTCGCGGGTCTGGAGCGCGGGCTGGCGTTGGCGCAACATGAATGGGTGGCGACAGCGCCGTGCGATTCGCCGTTTCTGCCGACTGATTTGCTCGCGCGTTTGGGCGAGGCGGCGGAGAAAAATTCCGCGCAACTCGCCGTGGCGAAAACGTTTGACCAGGCGCATCCGGTATTTTGTTTGTGCCGCCGCGATGTGCATGGGCATTTGAAAAATTTTCTGCAGGGCGGCGGACGTAAAATCGACGCTTGGTATAAAACCTTGAATATCGTCGAAGTCAGCTTCGATGATGAAGAGGAAGCCTTCAACAATTTCAACACGCGCGAGGAGATGGACGAATGGCAATGATGAAATATTTGCACACCATGGTGCGCGTCACCGACCTCGAAACCTCGCTCAATTTTTATCGTGATGCGCTGGGGCTGGAGGTGTTGAGCGTGCGCGAAGTGTCTGCTGGTCGATTTACTTTGGCCTTTCTCGCTGCGCCGGGCGACAACACGGCGCAAGTGGAGTTGACTTATAACTGGGATGCGGAGGCATATGCCGGCGGGCGTAACTTCGGCCACTTGGCTTATGCGGTCGATGACATTTATGCTAAGTGCGCGCATTTGCAATCACACGGCGTGCAAATCTTGCGCCCCCCGCGAGATGGACACATGGCCTTCGTGCGCTCGCCGGATAATATTTCGATTGAATTATTACAACGCGGAGCTCCTCTGCCACCGACTGAGCCTTGGCTATCCATGCCGAATGTAGGTAAATGGTAAACGCTTTTCTGTTAGACTGAAGCACAACTAGAAACATTATAACTATTTGATTTAATTATATAATTTATGAATAAAAAAACTCTCACCGAAGCCAGTTGCGCCGACGATTTCGATCCTAACTCGATGCCCGTCGCGAAAGCGCGGGAGTTAATCCGCGCGTATCTCACGCCCATCACTGGCGTCGCACGCGTGCCGATACGCTCGTCGCTTAACCGCGTGTTGGCCGAAGATATTATTTCGCCAGTCAATGTGCCCGCGCATCGCAACTCGGCGATGGATGGTTACGCGGTGCGCTTTGCCGATTTAAAAAGCGATGGCGATACCACTTTGACGATGGTCGGTACGGCATTCGCCGGCACGCAATTCACGGGCACGCTCAAGCCGGGCGAATGCGTGCGCGTGATGACCGGCGCGACGGTGCCGGAATGCGCGGACTCGGTCGTGATGCAGGAGCGCGTCAAACCCGACGGCAAAAATATTTCCATCATCGCGGGGGTGAAGCAAGGCCAGAACGTGCGCCACCCCGGCGAAGATTTGAAGCAGGGCGAAGCGGCGTTGAAAAAAGGTTCGCTGGTGCGCGCGGCGGAGTTGGGCTTGATCGCGTCGCTCGGCTTTGCCGAAGTGCCGGTGTATCGCCCGTTACGGGTTGCGTTTTTTTCCACCGGCGATGAATTGAAATCGGTCGGCTCACAACTCAGCGAAGGCGAAATTTACGACAGCAATCGTTACACTATTTTCGGCATGCTCACGCGTATGGGTTGCGAGGTGCTCGACATGGGCGTGGTGCGCGACGATCCGGCGCTGCTCGAAGCGGCGTTTGTCGAAGCATCGAAAAATGCTGACGTAGTGATTACCAGCGGCGGCGTGTCGGTGGGCGAAGCGGATTACACCAAAATTATTTTGACTAAACTCGGCGAAGTGGTGTTCTGGAAAATCGCCATGAAGCCGGGCCGACCACTGGCTTATGGCAAAGTCGGCGGCGCACATTTCTTCGGTTTGCCCGGCAATCCGGTGTCGGTAATGGTGACGTTTTATCAATTTGTGCGCGATGCGCTGCAAGTATTGATGGGCCGCGAAAATGTGTTGCCGGTGCCGGTATTAAAAGCCATCTGCACCAGCGCAATTAAAAAAGCGCCGGGGCGCACGGAATTCCAGCGCGGCATCCTGATGCAAAACAAAAATAGTGCTTGGGAAGTGCGCGTCACTGGCGACCAAGGCTCGGGCATTTTACGTTCGATGAGCGACGCCAATTGTTTTATTATCCTCGACGATAAAACCGGCAATATCGCGCCGGGTGCCGAGGTTGAAGTGCAAGTCATGGAAGGAGTCGTATGAACATTCCCGCCACTATGCGCGCGGTTGAAATCACTACACCGGGCAAGCCGGAAGTATTGGTGGAATGTTCGCGCCCGGTACCGCAAGCGGCGGCAGGTGAAGTATTGATCAAAGTCGCTGCAGCAGGCATCAACCGCCCCGATGTTTTACAGCGTCAAGGCAATTACAAACCGCCGCTCGGGACGACGGATATTCCGGGACTCGAAGTGGCCGGAGAAATTATCGCGCTCGGCAGCGGCGTGACGGAATGGAACATCGGTGATAAAGTTTGCGCGCTGGTCGCAGGCGGCGGTTACGCCGAATATTGCGTCGCGCCTGCCGTGCAGTGTTTGCCGATACCAAAAGGCTTGAGCATGGCGGAAGCCGCCGCGCTGCCGGAAACTTTTTTCACCGTGTGGAGCAATGTATTCGACCGCGCGAAATTAACTGACGGCGAAACCTTCATGGTACAAGGCGGCTCCAGCGGCATCGGCACCACGGCGATTCAACTCGCGCGTGCTATGGGCCATCGCGTGTTCGCCACCGCAGGCAGTGATGATAAATGTGCTGCGTGCGAAAAGCTCGGCGCGGAAAAAGCCGTCAATTACAAAACGCAGGATTTTGTCGAAGAAATCAAACAGCTCACCAACGGCAAAGGCGTCGATGTGATCCTCGATATGGTCGCCGGCGATTACATTCCGCGCGAAGTGAAATGTTTGGCCGATGATGGCCGTTTGGTATTGATCGCCTTCCTGCGCGGCCCGCTGGCGCAAATGGATTTCAAAGACGTGTTGATGCGCCGCTTGACCATTACCGGCTCGACCTTGCGTCCGCGCCCGATTGCGTTCAAAGGCGCGATTGCGCAAAACTTGCGCGATAAGGTATGGCCATTGATAGAAGCCGGTAAAATTAAACCGGTGATGCACAGTAAGTTTCCGCTAGGCGAAGCAGCTAAGGCGCATGCCTTAATGGAGAGCAGCGAACATATCGGCAAAATAGTGCTGACCGTCGCTTGATAGACAAACTATTGCACTGAAGCGGAAACTCGCTAGAATGGCTACTGTCACAACTATGCTTCACGCAAAACAAACCCTACTACGGAGGAATCTGATGAAAGTTTCTTATTTAGTCTTGGCCTTATCTGCCGCTTTGTTAGCGTCATGCGCACAACGCTTGCCTACCGTGGCGAGTGGTTCCGCGCCCGCTCCCGTGAGCACAGAATCGGTAAAGACCGCCCCCGCTATGGGCACTACCACGGCACCTGCTCCAACCGTTACTACCCAGTCTGCGCCTAAACCTATGAGCGCGGCGGCGGCCACTAACCCGGTACCTGCTGCCAGCAAAGCCGTATATTTCATTGAGCCGCAAGACGGCGCGACAGTGCCGAGCGAATTCAAAGTGGTGATGGGTCTCAAAGGGATGACGCTGAAACCGACCGGCGACATGACGCCCGATACCGGCCACCATCATTTGATCATCGATAACCCACCATTGATTTCCGGCGAACCCATTCCGGCCACGGATAAATACATCCATTTCGGCAAAGGCCAAACCGACACTATGGTGAAATTAACACCGGGCAAACACATGCTGGTGTTGCAGTTCGGCAATGGCTTGCATCAGTCTTACGGCCCGGCTATGAGCAGCATAATTACGGTCAACGTAAAATAATTTCTCGCCGTCTCCGGACGGCATGAGGCGTTTTCATGCAAAGACGCGATTTTGTAAAACTCTGCGTGGGAGGAGCGGCGACAACTGTCGCGGCTTCTCATTTAGCGTTAGCCGATAAGGCTGATGCCGTACCCAAGCTGTATGACAAAGCGCGCTTACTGGATGAATTCGGCAAACCGCTCAAAGCCTCTTCGCTCAAAGCCAATACCAACTATATTTTTCATTACCCGTTTCAGGGTACGCCGTGTTTTTTGTTGAACCTTGACAAACCGGCGCAGGGAAACATCGCACTCAAAACTTCTGACGGCAAACCCTATCTCTGGAAAGGCGGCGTC
>JAYVGF010000044.1:0-3983 GCA_043772415.1 Betaproteobacteria bacterium | reverse complement strand
TTCATGCCCATATCGGTCGTTAATATTTTTAAACCCATCAAGGTCGAGCAGGATCAGCGCCACATGTTTGTGCTGTCGCTCAGATTGGGCCATTGCCTGATGGAGCCGGTCCATCAGTAGCCTGCGGTTGGGTAAACCAGTAAGCTCATCGTGGTAAGCAAAGTGGCGCGCCTCGGCCGCCTCGTGCTCTAGCTGTACCAGTTTCTTTTTGCATCGGGCATTGACGACAGCAAGCGTAGTAATTTGATTTTGAGCGTCTCTCAGTTGCAGCTGGCCTGATGCAAGGGCATTCTTCAGGCCTGCCAACTCCGCCTTAGCCTGCTGTATTCTGGCAATTGCCTGAGCAGCAGCCAGTTCTCCCTGACTATCCACATGGGGGTTCAAAAAATGAGTTTGGAAACGAGCGCCCAGATTGGCTAGTGTTGATGCAAGGATATGGAGGTTGCCGCTCAATATCTGTCGTTTCATTGATTTACTCCTTAGGCGCGCTGCTGAACCACAACAAATGGCCGACGCTAATAAAAACTTCTCGGGAGATGAGCCGTGTTGCGGTCCACAAATCCCCTTATATGCACATCGGCTTCTTCCTGAGTAAAACCGTAGGCAAGCTGTATTTTTCCGGATAGCAACTCACGCTTGCCGGCGATCAAGTCGATCTGGTCATCGGTGAGTTTGCTCCACTGCGCTTTCACACTACCCTTAAATTGTTTCCAGTTAGTTTCAACCATCTTCCAATTTCCATCACCCGATATCGAGTTCATAGCAACCCCCGTATTTTTGAAATCAACCTCTAATAATTGCCCGCCAACCATCTCATTTTTCAGAACGTGGCTTGCCAATGTAGCGTTCGACCAACTCTTGTGCATCACGGCTTCATGGCAACTCGTCATTCGGTGATAACCCTAGGCTTTAAATTAAATACAGTCGGTGCGGCAACGCACATAAGACTTGCGAATCATATAAGGCTAGACGGTTTCGCCGGATCACGTTTCATCCGTTTCTTGAGTGCTTTGGACAGGAAAATTCGATTGCGTTGATGCAGATCAATATCGATCCATGGAAATTTCCTATATTGAACACAACGACGACGGTGAAATTATGCGGTTTATGCAGGACTATGGACAAATGGAACCTCTAATGTGCTTTTTGATATATCGCAATAGTTCTCGAAGCTCAATGTCTCAGCGCTGGTTTCAATGTTTCATCTGATCCCATCGAATAACGACCTTGCTTTGTACGCTGGCGCACAGACTGCTTTTCAGCTTCGCGTATCCTCACTCTAGGAACATGGCGGTGACAAGCGCTTAACAGGTTTGCTGTATGGCTCGGCTTAGAATCCTCCCATCGTAAGAACAATGGGGCGACGTGTAGATTCCAACACTGGCGCATCGAAAAAAGCAGCATTCGCGCGCAACGAGATTTTCTCGCAGGTATTGCTGCTATGACGGACTAAAGGAGAAATAAAATGTCCATAGGAACCATTCTGCTGATTATTTTGGTGCTGATGCTGATCGGTGCGATTCCAACTTGGCCGCATAGTAAGGGCTGGGGTTACGGCCCCAGCGGTGGTCTTGGCCTGGTGGTGGTAATCCTGTTAGTGCTATTGCTGCTCGGCAAGATATAAATATTTGAATTAGCTTAGTTACATATTGCATTAGAAATTATTACGCGCTTTACTTTTGCTAATACTGCAGCGATACGGAACTTATGTAACTATTTGATTTTATTAACTTTTTAATGAATTAATTTTTTAATTTACTGGAGAACAAAATCATGACTTACCTTAAACGCTTACCCGTTTTTTTCATCACCGCTCTGGTTATTTTATTTGCCGGTTGCGCATCAACACCAACTCAGGAAGGAACTGGGGAATACATTGACGACACAGTGTTGACAACGAAAGTGAAGGCGATGGTTTTCAATGAGCCCACCCTGAAGTCCGCCGAAATTAACGTCGAGACTTTCAAAGGCGTGGTGCAGCTTAGCGGCTTTGTTGGCTCTCAAGCTGACATTAACAGGGCGGTAGAAGTAGCCCGTGGCGTCAAAGGAGTAAAGTCAGTCAAGAATGACATGCGGCTCAAATAAAGCCTGATCGAGCCGGCAACGTAACTAGCGCCGATTAATAAACTGTTTATTGAAAGGAAAGAAAATGCTTCACTATACCGTTGTATTTCTGGTGATCGCGATAGTCGCTGCTCTGTTCGGTTTCACGGGTATTGCAGTCGGCGCTGTTGAGATCGCCAAGATTCTGTTCTATATTTTTCTCTTGTTATTCGTTGTCTCGCTGGTGTTTGGGTTGGTTCGTAGCAAGTGACAGCACAGCCGTATCGCCTCGCCGAATCCAGGTGAGGCGATGAGACGGATACATTGACAACTGCTTGTTATCTTAAGTTTGGTGAGCCGTTGTTTTGATCTGCCGAGCAACCCAGGAGCAATAACATGCGACCGTCAAAGTCCAAATCCTGGTTTACGCATTTTGCAAAATGGACTGCGCGCGCGGCCGGCAGGCCTTCCGCTTTTGGCTTAGCTGTAGTAGTAATTTTTGTTTGGGTCATCACAGGGCCGCTATTTGAATTTAGCGATTCGTGGCAGTTGGTAATTAATACCGGCACCACCATAGTCACTTTCCTGATGGTATTTTTGATTCAAAATACACAGAACCTCGAATCCGAGGCCGTGCAAGTCAAGTTGGATGAACTGATCCGAGCAAGCGAAGGGGCGCATAACGCGCTACTGGACTTGGAACGGGCGGAAGAAGAAGACCTGGACCGCATGCGCGCCAAGTACCAGAAGCTGGCCGAACGTGCCAGATCGGATTTACTGAAAGGCAATATTGATACCGGCTCCCCTAAAGTGGACGAAGATGAAATAGCTTAGCAGCCGCTATTGGTTTTCGTCCCAATGGAATTTGTGCAGCAAGCGATGCAAGACGGGGATGAATACGAGGCCGGCTACGACGATGAACACCAAGCCCGCATAAAGGGCATACATCCCGGCAAATATTTTTCCGCCGTTTGTTTCGGGCGCATCCACGGGGCCCATTCCGCCGAGCAACATGGCACTGTTCAGGAACGCATCGTGCCAGTTCAGATTTTCGAAATAAGCATATCCCAGCATGCCGATCAGGAGTGAGCCGAGCAACAGACCCGCAGCGCCTGCGGCATGCAGAGCAAGGCGCCGAATGAAATGTTTATGCGGTAGCGGCGAGTGCTTGCGCGATTCGTACATAAATTCCTGTTCACCGGGTTGTTAAATATTTACTTACTGTCCGGCACCCGGGCGAACCATCTCCATGGGCTGAACCCATTGGTCAAACTCTTTTTCCGTAATATAACCCAAGCTCATCGCCGCATTCTTGAGCGTGCTACCATCGCAGAGCGCTCGTTTAGCAATCTCGGCAGCACGATCATAGCCAATATGCGGGGTCAACGCGGTCACCAACATCAACGAGCGGTTTAACAGTTCGTTGATCCGTTCTCGATTGGGTTCGATGCCGCGGACACAGTACGCTTCGAAACTCGTCATTCCGTCGGCCAGCAGCCGCACGCTCTGCAGAAAGTTGTGGGCAATAAGGGGTTTAAACACATTCAACTCGAAATTACCTGAGGCTCCTCCTATAGTCAGCGCGACATCATTGCCAAACACCTGGCAGCACAGCATGGTGATCGCTTCGCATTGAGTCGGGTTGATTTTGCCCGGCATGATCGAGCTGCCCGGCTCATTTTCGGGAAGTGTGATTTCTCCTAACCCGCAGCGCGGCCCTGAGGCTAGCCAGCGAACATCGTTGGCAATCTTCATGAGTGCGGTTGCAAGTGTCTTGAGCGCGCCGTGGGCGGCCACCAGCGCATCGTGCGCTGCCAGCGCAGCGAATTTATTATCAGCACTTCGGAATGGCAAGTTGCAATCCGCTGCCAGTTTTTCCGCTACACGTCCTCCGAAAGCCGCGTGCGTGTTAAGACCGGTTCCCACCGCCGTGCCGCCGA
>JAYVGF010000043.1:0-7922 GCA_043772415.1 Betaproteobacteria bacterium | reverse complement strand
CACTGTCAACGCGGCGGCAAGTAATACTATTCGGCGATACAGTGAGCTATTCATGTCTATCCCCGCGAAATAAATTAGTGTTTCCACGCTTGATTAGATTGTAATTTCTCACTCTCAGTTCCGCTTTGATCACTCGCTCTTGCTACATTTCCATCATTTCGTAATTCAATATAACTATATGATATTATTACATTTTTATGCATAACTCATACAAGCACGCTCTGCAACAAATGCAGGCGGGTAAAATGAAAACCCGCGACTTTGTTCTGCTATGGCGCGAACAAAATCCGCTGTTACCGCAGTTGCTGGAAAAATATCATCGCGTGCTGTCGATTTGCTGATGGGTTTGGAAGCTGGCCAATGGTTCTGCGGCGAAGCTTGCGCGTTTAGCCAAACCGATTTGCCCGATAGTTTGCAAACCGGGCTCGATAAAGCGGAAGCATATTTGGCGCAACCACACACTTCATATCATACCAAGTTGCGCGCCGCTATGACTCGGCCAAGCGGAACGGCGGATCAGGCAGACCATCCGGTACCGCAGTGCGCGCGCCGTTCATCACCATCGCCAGCAGTGCGTAATAACCGCAGGTTCCCATCAGGTCGATGACGCCTTGCTCGCCGAATTTTTCCCGCGCGCGCGCATAAGTGGCATCGGAAATATTTTTGTTGCCATGCAATTCGCCGCAAAAAAGATAAACGATTTGCTCGTCGTCCGGTAACCCGGTCGGCGCGCGGCCTTCGGCGATGGCCTGCACGGTTTCCGGCTTGATGCCGACGTCCATGGCGATTTGTGCGTGTATCGCCCACTCCACTTCCTGCTTCCAGTGGCGTGCGGTAACCAGTATCGCAAGCTCGTTCAGCCGCGTGCCGACAGCACTGCGGAAGCGCAAATACTCGCCTAATTGTTGCACGCGGTGCATCAACTCGGGGCTACGTATCAGAGGAACAAATGGCCCATACAAAGCACCGCGCGGCCCGTTGATGATTTCCATCGCATAGTTTTTTTGCGCTTCATTCATTTGCTCCAATGCAATTGGAGGCATACGGTCTTTGGGCATAAAATATCCTGAAAATAATCCAAGCCCAATATTACCCTTAGCGCAAATAATTGGCACAAACAAATCAATACGCGAAAAACCCGCACGTCATTATTTTTCAGCGGCCTACTCAGCAGCAGAATAAAAATGTCCCCGTCGTCTATTGCCTGCGTCAACCCATGCCTTTAATGATGCCTTCCATTTCCGCTTCGCCGTAAGCGCGCATGGTCGTGGTCCGCACATTGCCCTGCATGCCGACCATCAAGCCGGCCTTGATGACAGTTTCGTCGTTCGGCGCATCCACGATGATCACCATGTCATAGCAGCCGATAGTCCAAAAAATGGCATCCCACTTCACGCCCATTTTCTCGAAGCCCTGCTTCGCCGCGCGGGCGCGGGTTACCGTATCTTTGACGTTTTTCACGCCCTGGTCAGTCCAATTGCCTAGCACCACAAATTTAGCCATGTTGTTCCCCTTGATTTCCCAGGCACCATTACCTGTTTTTTTAGTATAGTAAATTTCTTTCGTAGATATGCGGCAAGCGGTAACATAAGCACTACACCACTGGAATCAATCCATATGCCTGACTCACTCTCATCGACGAAACCCAGCGAGCGCAAAATTATTCACGCCGCCTGCCCGCATGATTGCCCCGACACCTGCGCCATGCTGGTGACGGTGGAAAACGGCGTGGCGATAGAAGTCAAAGGCGCGCCGGATCATCCAACCACGCAAGGCACGCTGTGTACCAAAGTCGCGCGCTATCTCGACCGCACTTATTCCGACCAGCGTTTGCAATACCCGATGAAGCGCATCGGCAAAAAAGGCGAAGGGAAATTCGTGCGCATTTCGTGGGACGAAGCGCTCGACACCATCACAAAAAATTTCAAAACCATCGCGCAAGACAACCCGCAATCCATCGTGCCGTATAGTTATGCCGGCACGATGGGTCTGGTGCAAGGCGAATCGATGGACAGACGTTTTTTCCATAAGCTCGGCGCGTCGCTGCTTGATCGCACCATTTGCGCGACCGCCGGCGCTACAGGCTATAAAGCCACCATCGGCGCATCCATCGGTACCGACGTCGAGCAATTTGAGAATGCCAAACTGATTATCATCTGGGGATCGAATCCCATCGTATCGAATTTGCATTTATGGTCGCGCGTGCAGGAAGCGAAACGGCGCGGCGCGAAACTCATCGCCATCGATCCGTATCGTTCGCTTACTGCGGAAAAATGCCACGAGCATCTCGCCATTATTCCCGGCAGCGATGCAGCGCTGGCGTTAGGCATGATGAATGTCCTGATAACGGAAAACTTGCAAGATGTTGATTATATTGAACAATTTACTATCGGTTACGAGCAGTTAAAAGAACGCGTAAAAGAATATTCGCCCGCTGTTGTCGCAAAACTCACCGGCATCAGCGCTGAAAAAATTATCCAGCTCGCGCGCGAATACGCAACGATCAAGCCCGCAGTGATTCGATTAAATTACGGCATGCAACGTCACGCAGGGGGCGGCATGGCCGTGCGCACTATCGCGTGCTTGCCTGCGCTCATCGGCGCATGGCGCGATGCGGCGGGCGGCATACTGCTTTCCACATCGGGCACCTACGGCATCAACACGCAAGCCTTACAACGCCCGGATTTAATCTGGAACAATCCGCGCACCATCAACATGTCCGCCATCGGCGATGCGCTGTTGCAGGCTGATCCGCCGGTGCGCGCGCTATATGTTTACAATTCCAATCCGGTCGCCGTCGCGCCCGACTCGGGCAAAGTCATCGCCGGTTTTGCGCGCGAAGATTTATTCACCGTAGTACACGATTCATTCCAGACCGACACCGCCGACTATGCCGATATTTTGTTACCCGCCACGACGCAACTGGAGCAAGTCGATATCCACAAATCCTACGGTCACTTATATGCACTGGCAAATAACCAATCCATCGCACCGCTGGCCGAAGCCAAAGCCAATAGCGAAGTGTTCCGCTTGCTCGCAGAGCGCATGGGATTTAACGACGCGTGTTTCAAGGAAAGCGACGACGACATCGCGCGCAACGCATTTTTGCCCGAACATAAAAAAATGCAGGGCATTTCGTGGGAAACTTTGAAACGCGAAGGCTGGCAACGATTAAACGTGGACAAAAAATTTGCACCGTTTGCTAACGGCGGTTTCCCTACGCCGTCAGGTAAATGCGAGTTTTACAGCGAAACGCTCAAAGCCCAAGGACACGATCCATTACCCACTTACTCACCGCCGCGCGAATCATTGCAGTCGTCACCCGCGTTAGCGAAAAAATATCCTCTTGCAATCATTTCACCACCGGCAAGAAATTCTCTCAACTCCACCTTCGCCAACTTGCCGATTTTTCTCAAAGAAGAAAAAGAACCGCATTTGGAAATTCATCCTGCCGATGCCGCTACGCGAAGCATCACCGAGGGCGACATGGTGCGGATATTCAATGATCGCGGCTCCTTCAGCGTCAAAGCGCGCGTAACGGATAAAGCCCGGCAAGGTGTAGTGATCGCGCTGTCGATCTGGTGGAAAAAATTATCGCCCGATGGTCGCAACGCCAATGAAGTGACGTCACAAGCGCTCACCGACATGGGTGCAGCAGCGACGTTTTATGATGCCTTGGTGCAGGTGGAGAAATTGGCTTAACGCAACGCCGTAGGGTACGCCGCGCGCACGCGAAAATCCCCTCCCTTTCAAGGGGAGGGTTAGGGTGGGGATGGGTTATCTGCATTGGTGGTTTTTCCTCCGCCGTCCAATGCAATCTACAGCGTTTGCGCGCGCAGCGCACCCTACATCTGCTATTTATATAGTATTCGTAAAGGTTAACCATGAACCACCCAAACGGACGATCGCAAACCCACACCGTCACTAACCAGCCACCGCCGCTGGAAAATTTCAATTTATTCAATACCGACCATGCGCTGCGCGAAGCGGTGAAACGCGAAGGCGCGGACTGGGCGCAACAGGAACTTTCGCTTCTGGGTGCAGAATTAGGCCGCGCAGAAACTTTGAAACTCGGTGTGCTCGCCAACCAATTTCCGCCGCAACTCAAAACCCATGACCGCTTCGGCAACCGTCGCGATGAAGTGGAATTCCATCCGGCCTGGCATGAGTTGATGACGCTGATGGTATCGCATGGCGTGCACGCGCAACCTTGGGCAGAGCCGCGCATAGGCGCGCATGTGGCGCGCGCGGCAGCTTACGTCATGCATGCGCAAGTGGAAAACGGCACGCAATGCCCGCTGACCATGACCTATGCGGTTTATCCGGTGCTGAAAAAACAGGCAGTCAATTCACCGTGGATTAAAAATGCCTGGCTACCGAAAATTGTTTCGATCAAGTACGATCCACATTTTTTACCAATAGAACAAAAAACCGGCGCGCTGATCGGCATGGGCATGACGGAAAAACAGGGCGGTTCCGACGTGCGTGCCAACACCACGCGCGCGGCGCTCATCGCCGGTTCATCGAGTGAATATCGCATCACCGGGCACAAATGGTTTTTTTCCGCACCGATGTGCGATGGCTTTCTAGTGCTGGCGCAAACGGCAAACGGACTGTCATGTTTTTTCATGCCCCGCTTTACGCCTGACGGTTCGCTCAATAGTATCCGCATTCAAAGACTGAAAGACAAGCTCGGCAACAAATCCAACGCGTCGAGCGAAGTGGAATTTTTCGATGCCTACGCGCTGCTGCTGGGCGAAGAAGGTCGCGGCATTCCGACCATTTTGGAAATGGGCACTTACACGCGTCTCGATTGCGCCATCGGTACGGTAGGCATGATGCGCATGGCGGTGGCACAGGCGACACACCACGCGCAACATCGCATGGCCTTCGGCAAAAAATTATCGCAGCAGCCGCTGATGCAAAACGTGTTGGCGGACCTTGCCCTCGAATCGGAAGCGGCGACGGCATTGGTGATGCGCCTCGCGCGCGCGTTTGATAAACAAGATGACGAAAATGAATCGGCCTTGCGCCGCTTGCTCACGCCTGCAGTGAAATACTGGGTGTGCAAACGCGGGCCGATGTTGGCAGCGGAAGCGATGGAAGTATTGGGCGGCAACGGCTATGTGGAAGAAAATGCGATGCCGCGCATCTACCGCGAGATGCCGCTGAATTCCATTTGGGAAGGTTCGGGCAATGTGATGTGTCTCGACGTATTACGCGCGGCGGGTAAAACGCCGATGGCCCTGCAATTGGCGTTTGACGAAATGACGCTGGCAAAGGGAGCGAATGCAAAGCTGGACGAATACATCGTGCAACTGAAAAATGAATTCGCCGACGAAACGCATCAAGAATTACGCGCGCGCCGGTTGACGGAAATGTTATGCCTTGCCTTGCAAGCTTCATTACTTGTGCGCTTCGCGCCGACATTTGTCGCCGAGGCTTTTTGCGCCTCGCGCCTGGGGCAACATTTTGCTGGCGCATTCGGCGGACTCTTGCCATCATATGATTTCGCCGCCATCATCGCGCGAGCCGCACCAACGCATAAATAAATAAATTAATTATATAAATCAAATACTTAAATACTAAGCGCCGTTAGTCCCAAAGGAGAGCAAGCGTGATTGATGATTACCCCAGTAAGCCCGCAACCAACTTTCAAGATCGCCGCGAACAGGCGCTGAACCGGCGCGAGCAAACCCTCATCCGGCGTGAACAAGCCGTGGTGCGCAAAGAACACGAGCTGAATGATTTGTTCGAAACCGCCGCCGTCGCGCTCAACTGGGTCGGCTCGACCGGCATCGTACTCTGGGCGAATAAAGCCGAACTCGACATGACCGGCTACGCCAGCGCCGATTATGTCGGCCACCATATTCTCGAATTCCACGCCGACCGTGCGCTGCTCGACAACTTCGTCGCCCACCTCGAACGACGCGAAAACGTCAGCAACTTCGAAACCAAATTGCGCTGCGCCGACGGCAGCATCAAACATGTGCTGATTAATTCCGCCGTGATTTGGGACAACGGAAAATTTTTGTACCATCGCTGCTTAATGCGCGACATCACACAAAGAGTCATGGCAGAAAAAGCGCTGAAGGAAACCAACGAAGAACTCGAATTACGCGTCATGCTGCGCACGCAGGAACTGGAGCTGACCAATCAAGACTTGCGCGACGAAATGGTGCAACGTGAACGCGCGTTGAAATTAGTGCGCGCGAGCGAGCAACGCTTCCGCGACATCGTCAACGCGGCGGGAGAATCAGTGTGGGAAAGCGATGCCGACTGGCGCTTGACCTATGTTTCCGACCGTCTGGAAAAAGTATTGGGCTACGATAAAAAAGATGTATTACGCAGACCCATTACCGACTTTATGTCGAGGCGCGAAGCCTATCGGGTAGGCAAATGGTTTACTGAAAGAGTGCCGGAAGGTTTTCCATTCCGCTATCTCGAATGCATCATCACCTCAAAATACAACGACCATATCTGGCACCAGATCAACGGCGTGCCGATTACCAACGAAGACGGCAAAGTCATCGGTTATCGCGGCACGGCACTGGATATCACCGACAGGAAAATGGCGGAGACGCACATCAAGAATCTGAGTGCGAGCGTGTTGGAGAAATTTCAGGAAAAATATATCCGAGTGGATAAAAAGGAATGAAGCGCAGAGCGGCTCGGCCGCTCTGCGAAGAAAAAATAATTAGTGGTACGTAAGCTTCTGCGTCATGATCTCGCCGAACTCGTCGAGAAATTCATCGACGGTTTCAGCGGACGAATCTTGCTGGATCACTTCGCTGAGCGAGTTGCGGAAACGAATCGCAGTTTCACCTTGTATGAACGTACCTGTGCCGGACTGCTTGTCCACCAACTCGAAGCCGTTAAACGCCGCGTATTCCACCACATAGTAATGCTGACTGTTATAAACCACGTTCATTTGTCTTCCCCTCTCAAGTTAACCAGGATGACCCGGCGGTTTTCGCCGCCTTACTGCCTTAACGCACGATTCCAAATTACGCCGACATACGGGTCTTGTCTGTGCGATGGGGCACTATTTACAAAATTTCAAGTGCTATTGGCAGAATTGACACACTTGCGGTAGGTTATACTTTCGCCTGACTAAGCAATTCACCCTACACATGGCTTCGCAACTTTCTACTCCTGCACCTTCGTCCACAGTCGCGCTCGCAGCATTATTTATCGGCGCGGCGGCGATAGGCCTTGCGCCGATTTTTGTACGTTTATCGGAAGTTGGTCCAACTGCGACAGCCTTTTGGCGGCCGATCTTGGCTTTGCCGATTTTGTGGCTGTGGATGAATCTGGATAAGCATGCCGCGACCAAGCCACAAACTAAATCAGACTACCGCGGCTTGTTGCTGGCCGGATTTTTTTTCGCCGGCGATTTAGCTTTCTGGCATTCGTCAGTGAAACTCACTTCGGTGGCCAACGCGACGCTACTCGCCAACTTCGCGCCTATCTTCGTCACCCTGACCGTTTGGCTGCTATACAAGGAGAAAGTGACTAGGTTGTTTATGTTCGCTCTGGCCATTGCCTTGGCGGGTACCATCGCCGTCATCGGTTCCAGTTTCAGCATCGACGATCGACATATTAAAGGTGATGCGCTGGGAATGATCACCGCGCTGTTTTACACCGGCTATATCCTCAGCATCAAAAAATTACGCGAGCGCTTCGCCGTCTCGACCATAATGTTCTGGTCCACGCTCGCGACGGCGGTCATGCTGTTGCCGGTCGCGTTGATATCCGGTGAAGTATTTTGGCCGCAAACTTTATACGGCTGGATGATATTGGCCGGGCTTGGTTGGATTTCGCATGCAGGCGGACAAAGCTTGATCGCCTATGCGCTGGCGCATTTGCCCGCGCAATTTTCTTCTGTGGGTTTGTTGTTGCAACCGGTGCTGGCAACGCTG
>JAYVGF010000042.1:0-10735 GCA_043772415.1 Betaproteobacteria bacterium | reverse complement strand
ATCCTCACGACGATTACTGATGTGGTCGGCATAGGCAGTTTTCTTGGTTTGGCGACATTATTTTTGTTGTAGAAAAATTCAATATAATCAAATGGTTATATTAACTCGATATTCGCATAGTTCAATATTTTTTATTTCTATTCGGAGGTTCACATGAAACTCATTTCAGCTTTACTCATTTTTTCTGTAGCCGGTGTGGCGCACGCAGCGGGCGGATTCAGATTAACCAGTGCCGACATCAAACCCAATTCCACGATTACTAACAAACATGTGTTCAAAGGTTTCGGTTGCGAAGGTGAAAATATTTCACCCGCGTTAAGTTGGGTCGGTGCACCGAAAGATACCAAAAGTTTTGCGCTGTTAGTGCATGACCCCGATGCACCGACCGGCGGCGCAGGATGGTGGCATTGGGTGGTGTATAACATTCCTGCCAACGAGAGCGCGCTGGCGCAAGGCGCTGGCACAGCAGATGGCGCGACCTTGCCTAAAGGCAGCGCGCAAAACAAAACTGATTTCGGCGCGCCGGGTTGGGGCGGCCCATGCCCGCCGACTGGCCACGGCAAACATCGCTACCAATTTACTTTGCATGCGTTGAAAACCGACAAGTTGGATATTCCCGACGGCGCAACGGCATCGCTAGTGGGGTTTATGATTAACGCGAACAGTATAGGTAAAGCGAAATTGACGGGCGTGTACGGACGTAAATAAAATCGCTTGCAGTTATTCCGTTTGTTGCTCAAACAACAGGATATTTAACCTCCCGCCGTTCACCCTGAGCTTGTCGAAGCGTCTGCGTGGTTCGACAAGCCCACCACGAACGGGCAATGGCTGCTATTGCAATTATCAATAAAAAACCCCAGCAAGCCGGGGTTTTCTTTTACTACTGCAAGTAGTGATTAAACTACTTTGATGTTCGAAGCTTGTTTGCCCTTAGGGCCGGTAGTTTCGTCGTACGTTACTTTTTGGCCTTCAGACAGGGATTTGAAGCCGCTGGACTGAATTGCTGAGAAGTGTGCGAACAAATCATCGCCGCCGTTATCCGGGGTGATGAAGCCAAAACCTTTAGAGTCGTTAAACCATTTTACGGTACCGTTTGCCATTTACTTTATTCCTGATTAAAAATTAGAGATTGCCGTTGTTGTATCAAGAAAGAAATATTAGGCTAAAACCGTACTATTAGGAACTTGAACTTCACCGACGGGAGCAATTACGCGCTTTTTCAAACAGGATGTCAAGGAAATATAGTGGTCCAATCAACTATATTTTCTAGGCGGCGGGGAACAATTACCCTCAGTCTGAGTCAAGCCACTCGGAATCCCGGTGGGAAATCTCGACTACACGGGCACGGGCGGCTAATTGCTTAATTAAAACAGCGGCGGCGGCACGGTTGGCCGGGTCGAGATTGGCATCCCATTCATCTAACAGATAAATTCCCGCCTCGGTATGGGTAACGATTTCCCGCAGCGATTGGAGCTGACGCTCGCCGGAGGAATAGCCGGATTTCTTTTTGTCGGCGGGTTCTGCCACTTCGTCATCGGTTTCGTTATCGGTTTCGTCTTCGTTCTCGTCCGCTGGCACTGCACCGGCAAAGCGAAACGCCAGCCGATCGGCTGTCGGCCAATAGTAAGCGCGGTTTTTCAGCTGCGCTTTGAGTGCTAATAATAAAGTTGATTTGCCTGAGCCGTTATCGCCGCGCACATTAATACGCCCGGTTGTTTGGGCAAGAATTTTTTCCATCGCTTGATCCACCGAAGTGCACACCATCGCCGTTTCGTTTTGACGCAAGAACAAACGATCGAAACGTATGCGCGTATTGAATTCGTTATCGGGTTGCGGCCTCATGTTATCCACCGCGCCGCCCATGCGCGTCCAGATGGCGAGCAAATCATTCCAGCCGGACGCGAGCAAATGTACGTCATGCGTCATTTCAATCTGGCGTGGCAACGTGGCGGCAAGCGCCACCAAGAGCACGGTGTTACCTAAGTCCTGTGATGCAACGGACGCCATAGTGGAGAAGATAATGCCGAGGCCGATGATACCGCTGATGGTACTCAGGCCCTCGCGCGTGACAATAGCGCGGATTTGCGCGCGTAGCGCGTCGCGCAATTTTACTTTGAAGCCGCTGTGCCACAAGCGAAAGTTATACGCGTTGCCGCTGAAAATATTGTCCCACGCGGTGTAGCTGTGCGAGGTCATGCGGTTCGTCATACGCTGGTTGGTGAGATAAGCGTAGGCGACGGGTTTGCGCAGCGACCATTGCAGAAATAATAAAATCGCAAACACAACCGCATAAGCAACGGGCAAACCGGCGTCGATTTCCAAACCGATGATGAGTGAGTTGAATACCAAGCCGAAGAAAATTTTCAGGTCAGCTTCGAGCTCATACATCAACTCGAAAAAAATATGGAAGGTTTCACTGGTGAGAAACGGTTCGATTTGTTCGCGCTTGGTCTTGTCGTGGAGTAAGGTATTTTGATGCCGGTTGTCGCGCGAAAAACGCAGCATATAGCGGCCATAAGCACCGAAGCCCGCTTGTTCGGCAAACACCCAACTCACCGCGCCGACGATATAGGAAGCGGATTGCGCCGCGACGATCCATAATAAATCGCCGATTAAAAATTCATCATTGGCGACATCGCGTCCCGCTTTGATGACGAAATAGGTCGTTGCTGCGGCGAGTAGCGATTCGACCAGAATCAGCGCCACCATGAAATAAAGTTGGCGACACGCCAGCAGACGGGCGAAATCCCATCGAGTAAAAACAGCGCGTGAAGTGGGGGACATATATAAGGTGTGTGCGCGGGCTGAAGGCAGCTATTATATAACTATTTGATTATAATAAAGTTTTCATATGTGCATTTGACTGCTAGCCAAAGTGGAAAGCGATTTTTTTTCACGCCAATTTTCCACCAGTGAATACACTGCAGGTACCACTACCAGCGTGAGCAGCGTAGAAGAAATCATACCGCCGATCACCGCCACAGCGAGCGGTTGATTGGTTTCCGAGCCGGCACCGTAACCCAATGCGGCAGGAAACAGCGCAAGGATAATCGTCGCCGAGGTCATCAACACCGGACGCATCCGTGTAGGGCACGCGTCGTTCAACGCCGCATCGACGCCGAGGCCTTCGCTGCGGCGTTGATTGGTCAGATCGACTAATAAGATAGAATTTTTTGCGACGAGTCCGATGAGCAACACCAAACCGATCATCGAATAAATATTCAATGTTTGACCCGTCAACCATAAGGCAAACACGCCCCCGATAATTGCCAGCGGTTGTGCCAGCATGATGATGAAGGGCTGAATAAACGAGTTGAACTGGCTCGCTAACACCATATATAAGAGCACCAACGCTAATGCAAAGGCGAAAATCATATAGCCAATCGTCTTGCTGAATTCTTCCGCCTGGCCCGTCAGCTTGAGTGTGTAGCCCGGCGACAATTGTTCTGCCGCTGCTTTCACTTTCGTCACCGCGTCGCCGAGCGGCACCGAGGGCGAGCCGAAAAAGGTCGCTGCGTATTGCAAATCGAATTTGCCTATCGTTGCAGGGCCCAAGGTTTGCTGGAACGATGCGAGGTTATCCAGCCGCACCAACTTGCTGTCTCTGGCGCGCAGGAAAATGCGCGTCAAATCGCCCTCGCCGGCAAATTCGCCCGGCATGCCTTTTACGCGCACATCATAGCGTTCGCCGTCGCCGGGATAGTCATTGTATTTACCGATATCGACACCGCCGGTCATCATCGTCACCGCTGCGCCGATGTCGGATGAACTTAAACCGAGCGAAGCGGCGCGCGTGCGATCGATGTTCATGACCAACTGCGGCAAGTCGAGTTGCAAATCCATATCGATGCGGCCCATGCCGGGCTCAGCCGATAATTTTTGTTGTATCTGTTGTGCTTGGCGACCGACTTCCTGCAAGTTAGGTCCGGCCAATACGAATTGCAGCGGCTCGCTGCGCTGGCCTTGCACAATCGAAAACGGCGCAGCGAACACGCGCGCACCGGCAATTTCCGTCATCTCCTGCCGCACCATCGGAATCAATTCCTGCTGTTTCAGCGTGCGCTCGCTCTTGGGAGTCATGCGCGCGACTACCGTGCCTTGATTTACTTGCCCGGCTTGGCCGAGGCCGATAAGCGCAAACTCCGTCACGATTTCTTTATGCTTCGATAGCGCGGCTTCGACCAATTTCAAGCGGCTATCGGTGTAATCAATGCTGGATCCGAGCGGAGTTTTCAGATTGACTATAAAGCGGCCTTCGTCTTGCTCCGGCGTAAAGGCTTTGCCGACTTGGATGAAAAACCAACTGCTACATACCATGACAACCAAAGTCAGCACCACTACCAGCCAGCGATGCGATAAAGCTTTTTTCAACGCGCGCGAATAAAATCTATCCATGACGGCAAAAAATTTCCCCAACCAGATATTGATCGCGCCTTTGTGCGGCTCCACTTTAAGGTAGCGTGAACACAACATCGGCGTCAGCGTGACCGACACAAACAGCGACACCAATACGCCGAACGTCACGACGACGGCGAACGATTGAAAAAAGCGGCCGATAATCCCGCCGAGAAACATCACCGGCGCGAAGATCGACACTAAAGAAAGTGTGGCGGCAAGTACGGCAAACACCACTTCGCGGCTGCCATTCAGCGCGGCGGAAATCGGATTGTTATCGATCGTTTCTCGGTGGCGAAAAATGTTTTCCAATACCACTATCGAGTCATCGACCACCACGCCGACTAATAATAATAAAGCCAGCAGCGTGATGGAATTCAAGGTGTAACCGGCAGCGTAAATCACCGCGATTGCACCGAGCAGGGAAACCGGAATCGCCACGGCTATAATCAGCGTCGAGCGAAAGCTGCGCAGAAATAACCATACGACTAATGCGGCCAGCAACGTGCCTTCGATCAGATGTTCTTTTAACGAATTGACCATTTCATTAATAAAGGTCGCGTCGTTGGACACGATAGACAACATGGTGCCCGGCGGCAATTGCGGGATGATTTCGTTGTCCAGCTTGGTGCGTATCCGGCTGATGATTTCCACCGTATTGGTATTGGCCACTTTGACGATGCCGAGGCCGATGGTCGGTTTGCCGTTGAAGCGCGCGAGTTGGCGGTAATCGGATAAGCCGTCTTCTATATCTGCGACATCTTTCAAGCGCACCGCCGCGCCATCGCGAAAGGCGATGATCATGCTGGCCAGTTCATCAAGGTTATGAAATTCCAGATCCAGCTTGAGTAAATTTTCCGTCGTCGGACCGACCAAAAAGCCGCCGGATAATTGCAAATGTTCTTTCGTAAAAGCTGAAGTTAGATCTTGCGTCGTTACGCCCAAAGCGGCCATACGTGACGGACTAAGATTCACGCGGATGGTGCGGTCGCGGCGACCGCCGAGACGTACTTCGCCGACGCCGTCGATCGTTTCGAGACGTTTTTTAATCGTGTTCAACGCGTATTGATTGAGTTGTTGTTGCGTGCGGTCGCCTTGTAGCGCCAACCACATAATCGGCTGCGCATTGGTTTCCACTTTGGCCACGATGGGCGGATCGGCATCGCGCGGCAGGCGGCGCAATACCTGGTTCACTTTGGCTTGCACTTCGTTAAATGCCACGTCGATTTTTTTATCCAGCGCAAAAGTGATAGCAATCACCGATACGCCGGGTGATGAAGAAGATTGAATATGTTCAATCCCCGGCACGCTGTTGACCGAGGTTTCGATCACGTTGGTGACACTGGAATCGACCGTGTCGGGATTGGCGCCGCGCTGCACAGTCGAAACCGACACTACCGGAAATTCGACGTAGGGGAAACGATCAATGCCGACTTTTGTATAAGCGATAATGCCGAACAGCACCAACAGACCGTTGAGCATGTAAGCGAATACGTGCCGCTTGATGGAAATTTCGGGCAGGTTCAACGTGTTTTTCCTTGCGCGTCGGTCGCGGCAGAAGCGCTGGGCGGCGCGGCTTGTACTACTAATGATGCCTTATCCGTGAGAAAACCGGCGCCGTCCAATACCACGGTTTCGCCTGACTTCACTCCGGATAAAATTTCAACATAACCATCCTGACGCACACCGACATCGACTACGCGCTGTTCAGCTTTTCCGTCATTGACGACATAGACGACTTTTCCGGACGGTCGCAAAACGACGCTGACCGCCGGCACTGTTGTGGCACCGTTACGTTCACCAACAATCACTTCGCCATTGACCGAGGCGCCTGCGCGCCAGTCGCCGGGATTGCGAAACTTAATAATGGCTTCAATTGAACGATTACTGGTGCCGACCAGGGCGCGAATTTCCTCGACTTTGGCCTCCATCGGCTTGTCTGGCGACAGCGGGCTGATCAAGGTGACCTTTTGTCCCGGCTGAATTTTTGCCGCGACGGTTTCAGGAAACGGCAAACGCACGCGCAATAACTCCGATGTGGCAATCTGAAACAAGAGCTTGCCCGGCGTCACATAATCGCCTTTGGAAACCTGTTTTTGTTCGATACGGCCAGTCGCAGGGGCAAACACGCTGGATTTACCGACGTTACGGCGGGCGATATCGCCCTGGGCGCGCGCGCTGCGGAGTTGTTGCTCCAAGGCGGAAAGTTGCGATTCCAGCTCTTCTACACGCAGGGGCGAAATGAAATTTTGGGCCAGCAGCTCGCGGTTGCGTTCCACTACTTTTTTCTGGTTGGTGACTAAGGCTTCCAGTCGCTGCACGTCAGCTTCGGCGGAAGAGCGATTGCTACCTAAGTCGGTTGGATCCAGCTTGACCATGACTTGACCGGCCTTGACCGGATCACCCAAATTGAAATAAACCTCAGTGATGCGGCCGGATATTTCGGAAGATACCTGAGGCGAAGACGGGCTATCCACTTCACCCATGGTTTTTTCCACCAATTTGATGTCGCGGGTTTCCGCACGAGCGGTAGTGACCGTAATGCCGGCTGAAGTTTTTTTAGGCAGCTCATTTTTTGAGCCACAACCATAGAGCGCCAAAATGAAAGTAAGGCTTACCCAAGGTCGCGCACGGAATTTTTTCATGGATTTCCTGAAATATAAGTCTGGGGCGGTTACATGGCCCGCCCACGAATGCAGGAATTTTACACGAAACGATGCGGAGGCAGATTTATCTGCCCAAAACCGGGAAATGGAGGGATCTAGGGCGTATGCCCGGAGAGGAAACGAAACTACTGCCATCCGGCAGGGACTCCGATTGCTCGGAATCGTGCCGGATGGCAGCAGGGATGCTGCGATGATCTACTATTAGAACGTCGGTTTGAAAATCGGCGTAATTAGCGGAGCAGAAGGCATACCCATGCCAGCTGGCTTGGATGCTTTCTTCATCGGCGACTTCTTACCTGCTACCTTTTTTTTTGCGGCAGGTTTCTTAGCTGCTTTTTTTGCGGCTGGCTTCTTAGCCGCTTTTTTTGCAGCTGGCTTCTTAGCTGCTTTTTTGGCTGCCTTTTTCTTAGGGGCTGCCTTTTTCTTTGCTATTTTTTTCTTGGCGGCTGGTTTTTTAGCCGCTTTTTTTGCTGCTTTTTTGGCAGCAGGTTTTTTCTTGGCAGCAGCTTTACGCTTAGGAGCTGCCTTTTTCTTAGCGGCCGGCTTCTTCTTGGCTGCTACTTTACGCTTTGGTGCTGCCTTCTTAGCTGCTTTTTTAGCGGCTGGTTTTTTCTTTGTTGCTGGTTTCTTTGCTGCTTTTTTCTTTGTTGCCATGATAAAGCTCCTTATATAACGTTGAACAAATAGGTGCTGCAAGGTTGCCTACGCTTACGCGTACTCCAAGGCGCCACATTCGTTTTCGACGCTGCCTATCAACTAATTACGATTGATGTGCAAAACCTCTACTTGGTGAAACGGATTCTATTACAGGAATTTTTCAAGACGAAACAAATCAGCAAAAATCAATAGGCTTATTTTGTTCAATAAATAAAAAAATGGTATCGAATCGATACCATAAGAGTTGTTTTGGGAAGTTTTTGTCAAAACTTGATGCAGGCTTATTTGTGGGCCGCAAAAATGTGCTGACCGCAGCGACTTCAAGCGTCGGGTAATAGTTTTTCGCGCGCGAAAGTCTGCGCCGAAGTTTCGCGCTGTGCGATGAGATGTAGATTTTTGCCATCGACCATGACTTCAGCGCCGCGCCCGCGCGTATTGTAGTTGGAACTCATGGACGAGCCATAAGCGCCCGCCGCCATCACCGTTAACAGGTCGCCTTCTTGCAGCGCCAGCGTCCGGCCATGCCCTAGAAAGTCCGAGCTTTCGCATATCGGGCCTACGATGTCGTAGGTTTGTTTCGCCGCAGCGGAAGCCTTGGTTGCCACGATCTCGTGATAAGCCTGATATAAAGACGGGCGGATCAAATCGTTCATGGCCGCATCGACAATGGCGAAATTGCGGCTTTCATGGTGTTTGAGATATTCGACCCGGGTTAATAAAACCCCGGCACTGCCTACCAGCGCGCGGCCCGGCTCCATCAAGATCGTGTGTTTGCGCGTGCCCAGAAGCTTAAGTAAACGCGCGGCGTATTCGGCGATGGTCGGTGGGGTTTCGTCTTTGTAGCGTATGCCGACGCCGCCGCCGATGTCGATATGTGAAATGGCAATGCCTTCAGCTTCCAGTTTATCTACCAGATCCAATACTTTCTCAAATGCTTCGGCAAAGGGCGCAATCTCGGTCACGGTCGAGCCGATGTGATAGTCGATGCCCTTGATTTTCACATTCGGCATGGCGTGCGCTTTGCGATAAAGCGGCAGTGCGTCTTCGTAAGCAACGCCGAATTTATTGTCTTTGAGGCCGGTGGATATATAGGGATGGGTTTTCGCGTCCACGTTCGGATTGACGCGAAACGAGATCGGCGCGACTTTTTTCAGTTCGCCCGCCACTTGGTTTATGCGCTCCAGCTCACTGGCGGATTCGACGTTGAAGCACTTAATCCCCGCTTGAAGCGCGGCCTGAATTTCGACCACCGATTTGCCCACGCCGGAAAAAACCACTTTGGTCGTATCGCCGCCGGCAGCCTGAACCCGTGCCAATTCACCGCCCGAAACAATGTCAAAACCCGCGCCGAGTTTGGCAAACAAATTGAGTATGGCCAGGTTGGAATTGGCTTTCATGGCATAGCAAATCAGGTGATCGCGTCCGGCAAAGGCACGGCCAAAGTCTTGGTAAGCCGCAACTAGCGCGGCTTTGGAATAGACATAACAGGGCGTACCGAATTGGGCGGCGATGGCGGAAAGCGGCACGCCTTCGGCATGCATTTCGCCGTTGATAACGGGAAAAAAAGGATTCATGGGATGCTCGGGGAGTTATTGTTTTTGCGGTTGTTGGGTTTGCGGCGGACTGGCAGGTTCAGGCAATTTCAGCGGGCCTTTGTAGCCGCAGCCAGACAAAAGTACCGTCAAATATAGCCAGACAAGCAGCCGCGTAGTATTCTTGAACATGAAGTTTCCGCTTGGTAATGAGTGGGCTGGAAAATGAATTTTATCACGCGGGGCAGCAATGACAGAAACCGAATTTAACCGACAAGTGGACGCCGTATTATTAAAAATCGAATCGGCATTGGACGCCAGTGTAGGCGATTTGGATTATGAAACCGTCGGCGGCATCCTGGAAATTGAATGCAGCAGCGGTTCCAGGATCATCATTAACCGCCAAACACCCAATCGCGAGATTTGGGTCGCGGCAAAAAGCGGCGGATTCCATTTTCGCGCGGAAAAAAAGCGCTGGATCGACACGCGTGATGGTCGCGAACTAAGCGAAGCATTGAAAACGATTATTCTTTCGCAATCGGGTGAAAAAATAGTGATCGATCTCACTGAATGAATGCGCGCACTGGGTAAACTTGCTTTTTCATAGGGGGAAAATGAATCATGAATTTGTCAATTACTATCAAAAAGGCCGGTTTTCCAAACAAATCAAGGCCAAATACACCAAATAGTATCGATTCAATACCATTTATTTTCCTAAATTGATGTTGACAAATTAGTAGTGAATCGCTACTAATACGTATATGGACAAAAGCCCCCTCGTATTACTCGATTTAATTGAGCGTCTCGGCAACTTGATACGCGCCGATTTGCGCCGCTTCGGCGCGGTGTATCAGTTGCAGCCTAACCACTTACAAGCCCTGCTTTACCTCGCCCGCGCCAATCGTTATAGCAATACGCCGCAGGCGCTGGCGGAATATTTGGGCACGACTAAGGGCACAGTGTCGCAAAGCCTGATTTTATTGGACCGCAAGGGTTTGATTGAGCGCTATCAGGACGAAATCGACCGTCGCGTGGTTCGGTTACGGCTGTCGCCACTGGCCGAACAATTCCTGGCCCAGATTCAGCCGGGTTCGCAATGGCAAGAAGCCACTAAGGAAATCAGTGCCAACCGAATCCGCAATAGCGTCTCGGCCCTGCGCGAAAGTCTGTATATGCTGCAGATCGAGAACGGCGGGCGCACCTTCGGCTCCTGTCCCGGCTGTGTGCATTATCAAAAACAGGGGCGGATTACCCGTTGCGACATGATGGGTGAACGGCTGTCCGCCTTTGATATCCGCAAACTCTGCCGGGAACATTCGCCGAAAAACCTGATGGTGGAGGAAAATGAGGAGAGCGAGGAATACGAGGAATAAAAATCTTTCACCACGGGCCTGTAAATTATTTTGTGTAAGTGCTTAGGCGGTTAATCACTGAGCGTTGATTCGATCAGCGAATTGTACGGCGAAATGGTTCATGGCTAATTTC
>JAYVGF010000041.1:0-1532 GCA_043772415.1 Betaproteobacteria bacterium | reverse complement strand
GCCAACCATAACCGAATAACGGATTTGAATTACGCCATAAAAAACGGCGCCCACGGGCGCCGTTTTTGTTTGTGCTTGATGTTATTTCACCGGATCCGGTTTGCGCATGGTGCCCGCGATCATTTTATATTCAAATAATCGGCATTCCAATTTACCATTGAACAACGGCGTGCGCTTCGACGCGGCCAAATGGATCAACTTGGGCAAACGCATATCTGCGCTGAGGATATACGCATTCCAGCCAGCGAATTTTTGCTTCAACACATCGCCTAGCTTAGGGTAAAACTCTTCCAGATCGCGCTGCTCGCCGAGGCGCACGCCGTAGGGCGGATTCATCACCATAATCCCCGTTTCCGTAGGCGGCGTAATTTCCAGCACATTGGCTTGCTTTAGCTGCACCGCGTCGGTCAAACCGGCGGCTTGCAAATTGGCCTTCGCATCATCCAGCGCTTCACCGTATAAATCGCTGCCGTAAATCGGCAACGCGGTAATGGGTTGGCAGCGCGCTTCTAATTCCTGATGAATGTGGTTAAACGAATTCACGTCGAAATTTTTCAAATTCGCGAAGCCGAATTGCCGACCGAGGCCCGGCGCAATATCCAGCGCCATTTGCGCCGCCTGAATTAAAAATGTGCCGCTGCCGCACATCGGGTCGAGCAAGGGTATGCCCGGCTTCCAACCCGCCATGCGCAAAATACCGGCGGCGAGATTTTCTTTCAAAGGTGCATCACCGCTCGACACGCGCAAACCGCGCTTGAACAAAGCTTCGCCGGACGTATCAAGATACAAGGTCACATGCGTCGCGTTCAAAAAAGCATGAATCCGCACATCGGGATTATGCGTCTCCACCGAAGGCCGTTCATTCACCAGATCGCGGAACTTGTCGCACACTGCGTCTTTGATACGCAGGGTAATAAAATCCAGGCTACGCAGCGGACATTTCACTGCGTTCACTGTCACCGCGATGGTTTTATCCACGGCAAAACATTTGTCCCACGGCAAACCTTTGACGCCCTCATAGACATCGTCTTCCGTTTGATACTCCCACGTATCGATCAACCACAAAATTCGGCTGGCAATACGGCTTTGCAGATTGATGCGATAACAAACATTGAAATCGCCGCTGAAACCGACGCCCGCGTCGGCTTGCACTACATCCAGCGCGCCAAGTTCACGCAATTCATCCGCCAGCGGCGCTTCAAGACCGCGCGGGCAAGGGGCAAAAAAAGTTTCGTTCATGGAATTCGATCAGAAAATAAAAGGGAAAATGCGCATAGAAGCGTGCTTTAGACTAAAATAAAACATGAATATAAACAACATGTTTCTTAGCGCCGCAAAGATGTCACTATACACGCTTTTGCCGCTAACTCTGCTCGCAGCTTGTGCCGAAAAAAAATCCGAACCATTACAAGGCTATGCGGAAGGCGAGTTCGTGCGAGTCGCCGCGCCCTTCGCCGGCACGCTGGAAAAACTGCAGGTAAAGCGCGGCGAACAAGTGGCGCAAGGTGCGGCATTGTTCTCGTTGGAAAGCC
>JAYVGF010000040.1:0-5214 GCA_043772415.1 Betaproteobacteria bacterium | reverse complement strand
ACGGCTGAAGTTACCCACTCTGATCGAGCACTCATATAAATGTATATGCATGGCAAATTTCAAATGAAGCAAACGGAAATCACGGCAAAGCGGACTCTCGCGCCTGGTCTTCCCGATTGTTTCACGCCATGGCTGGGATGCAAATCCCGCTCTGACCAGTCCGCTTAACGCCCGCCTAACCGGGTCATAAACCCGGCAGGTTTGTCATCTCGTGTAAGAGCGCGGGAGACATAAAATGAAACGCATGTTATTTAACGCAACCCAGGCTGAAGAGCTGAGAGTTGCTATCGTTGACGGCCAGAAACTTATCGACCTCGACATCGAGTACGCAGGAAAAGAACAACGCAAAAGCAATATCTACAAGGGCGTTATCACCCGCGTAGAACCCTCCCTTGAAGCCTGTTTTGTCGAATACGGCGCCGACCGTCACGGCTTTCTGCCCTTCAAAGAAATTTCCAAAGCTTACATGCAGAACGACGACGGCGAATTTTCCCGTTCGCGCATGTCCACGTCGCTCAAAGAAGGCACCGAGTTAATCGTTCAAGTCGATAAAGACGAGCGCGGCAACAAAGGCGCAGCGCTGACCACGTTTGTCAGCTTGGCCGGTCGCTATTTGGTTTTAATGCCGAACAATCCACGCGGCGGCGGTGTATCGCGCCGTATCGAAGGTGAAGAGCGCGCCGAGTTGCGCGACATCATGGACCGTCTCGAAGTGCCGGAAGGCATGAGCTTAATCGCCCGCACCGCGGGTATCGGACGCAGCTACGAAGAACTGCAATGGGATATGAATTACCTGTTGCAACTGTGGCACGCCATCGATGACGCAGCGCAAAGCGTCAAAGCACCGGAACTGATTTATCTTGAATCCAGCTTGGTCGTGCGCGCGATTCGTGATTTGTTCCAGCCGGACATCGGCGAAATCCTCATCGACACCGAAAGCATTTACGAGCAAGCTCAGTCGTTCATGAGCACGGTCATGCCGGCCAACGTCAACAAAGTAAAGTTGTACAAAGACGACGTGCCGCTGTTCTCACGCTTCCAGATCGAACACCAGATCGAAACCGCTTATCGTCGCGATGTGTCGCTGCCTTCAGGCGGCGCCATCATCATCGACCACACCGAAGCTTTGGTGTCGGTGGACGTCAACTCGGCTCGCGCTACTAAGGGCGCGGACATCGAAGCGACGGCATTCAATACCAACCTCGAAGCAGCTGACGAAGTAGCGCGCCAATTGCGCCTGCGCGATTTGGGTGGCTTGGTCGTCATCGATTTTATCGACATGGAGTCGGCGCGCAATCAGCGCGAAGTAGAAAACCGTTTGCGCGATGCGCTCAAGCCTGACCGCGCACGCGTACAAACAGGCAAGATTTCGCGCTTCGGCTTGATGGAATTATCGCGTCAGCGTTTGCAGCCGTCGCTGGGCGAAACCAGCCACATCCCCTGCCCGCGTTGCCACGGTACCGGTCATATTCGCGATACCGAATCGTCGGCTTTGCACATCCTGCGCATCCTGCAGGAAGAGGCGATGAAAGAAAACACTCTGGCCTTGCGCGCGCAAGTGCCGGTCGATGTCGCCACTTATTTACTCAACGAAAAGCGTGCCGAAATTCATGCGATTGAATCGCGTTTGAAAGTGGATGTCGTATTGATTCCGAATACGCACTTGGAAACGCCTAACTACGAAGTCGAACGTATCCGCCAGGACAGCAGCACGGCCGAAAGCGACGACACGCCTAGCTATCAGCGCATGGTTGCGCCGGTGGTGGAAGAAACCAAGTCTGCGCAGAAAACGGACACGGCCAAACCGACACGCCCCGTGCCGCTGGTAAAAGGCATTACGCCCGCGCAACCCGCGCCCATTACGCCGCGCGCCGAAGCTGTTGTGCCGCAAGCGGTGCAAAAAGTGTCGATTTTCCGTCGCATGATGGGCTTGTTCCGTCGCTCGGAAACGACGGCCGAAGCGGTGACGCCGCCGGTCAATCGTGCCGCCGCCGCGCGTCGTGACAGCAAAAATGATCGCGATCGTCAAGGTCGTGAAGGTTCGCGCGATGGCGGACGCAACCGCAATCAGCGTCGTGACCGTACCGAAGGAACCGGCGCAGCAAAACCGGAAGCCGCGCCGCGTGAAGCACAAGCCGCAAAACCGGCGCGCGAACCAAAGGAAGTGCGGGAACCGCGCGAGCCGAGAGAACCAAGGCCACCCAGAGAGACACGTGAGCCGAGAGAAGCACGCGGGGAACGTCGTCCACGTAATATTGAAGCCGAAGAAGTGGTCAGTCAGGATGTCGCGCCGGTCACTAACGGCGAAAGCGAAACCCGCACCGAAGGTGAAGGTCGTTCACGCCGCCGTCGCGGTGGACGCGGACGTGGTGATCGCGGCGAACGCGCACCACGCGAGCAGTCGGATGCCCTTACTGAATCCGGCGACTCTGCTGAACACGACAACGCATCGTCGATGTCCGCCACGGCTGCCGCAGTCGGTGGCGTCGGCGTTGTCGCCGCGCTAAGCGCAGCAGCAGCGTTACGCGGGGAAAAATCGTCGCAGCAGGAAATCGATTATCACGCGTCTGTTGCGCACGTTGAAAGTCCGCATCAAGCTGAAATTACGGCGCATGTTACGCATGATGAGCCGCAATACGTTGCTGCAACCGAAGCGCCGATACACCATGAAACACCGCGTTATGCCGCGCCTGAACCTGTTCCCGCCCCTGCGCCAGTCGTAGCGGCTTATCAGGAACCAGTCAAAGCGCCAGCGCCGGTGGTCGTCGATGTCATTAAGCCTTTACCCGCAGAATTGGTAGTCGGTTCTGCTGCCGCAGCAGGTTTGGCGATGGTGGAAACGCGCTCAGGTGCTGCGCAGCCAACGGTTTATAGCGATATGCCTGTTGCGCGGACACCGCGTCAAATCATTCACGATGCGTTGCCATCAGTTGATGATTTGATCCAGGTGGAAACCCATCCGGTCAAACGTCTGGCTGCTGCAGCTGTAGCGGTGTCGGAAACGGCGGAAGCTGCCGCTATTCGACGCAACTTGATACCGCAAGCGATGCCGCAGCAAAACGAAGCACTGAACCAAGTCGAAACGCGTAAGTAAAACGTCAGGGCTTTAAGTAACCTCCGCAGCCATAAGCGCGGAGGTTTTTTTACACCTGCATTTGCTTGCGTTACACTGGATAAAACCCGGAAAAAGGAAACCATATGACCGCACCGATAGATTTCTATTTTGATTTTTCTTCGCCCTATGGTTACATGGCGGCGGAAAAAATTGATGCCCTCGCCGCCAAGCATGGCCGCACTACCGACTGGCATCCCGTGTTGCTCGGCGCGATTTTCAAAACCACCGGTGCGCAGCCGCCCGCCGGCGTGCCGATCAAAGGCGATTACTTCACCCGCGACTTTGCTCGCAGCTCACGCTTGTTCGGGGTGCCGTACAAACATCCCAGTGTATTCCCCATTTCTAGTGTCGCTGCTTCACGCGCGGTGTATTGGATAAAAGATCGCGACGCAGAAAAATCCAAGGCCCTAGTGCGTGCATTATATAAAGCGTTTTTTGTCGAAGACCGCGACATCCAGAACGCAGAAGTCGTGCTCGATGTAGCGGAGAAATTGGGCATCAACCGAGCTGAACTCAATGCAGGCTTGAACGACCAAGTGGTAAAAGACCGACTCAAAAACGAAGTGCAGCAAGCGATGGACAAAGGCGTGTTCGGCTCGCCGTATATTATTATCGACGGCGAGCCGTTCTTCGGCGCAGACCGTCTGGATCAAGTGGATAAATGGCTAACCACGGGAGGATGGTGACATGATTACATTACTTTTGCGTTGGGCGATTAGCGCGGGCGCGCTGTTTGCCTTGCCTTACATCATTCAATCGATCCAAGTGAAAGACATTAAAGTCGCCGTGATTACCGCGCTGGTGCTGGGCTTGGTCAACGCGATCATCCGACCTATTGCTTTGTTGATTACTTTACCGCTAAACATTACCACGCTCGGCCTGTTCACCTTTGTGATTAACGCGCTGTTGTTTTGGGGCGTGTCGTATTTTGTCGATGGATTTTCCGTCGGCGGATTTTGGTCGGCGTTTTTCGGCGCGATCGTTTTCAGCTTGATTTCATGGGCCGCGAGCACATTATTATTGCCCAAGAAAAAATAATAATAAATCTATTATAATCAAATAGTTATATGACTACTCCAGTTAAACGCTGAATCAATTTGTCGGCCATAAAAGCGACAGAAGCATGAGGAAAAGCTGATGGATAGCACGGATTTATCAGTCCTGAAAACTTGCATAACCTGGCTGCAGTCCGGCCAACGCGTTGCGCTCGCGACCGTTGCTGAGACTTGGGGCTCGTCGCCGCGTCCGGTCGGGTCGTGGCTAGCGATACGTGATGACGGTCAAGTTGTAGGATCAGTTTCAGGCGGATGCGTCGAAGAAGATTTGATTGCGCGAGTGCGCAAGGATATTTTTCAGCAAACCAAGCCGGAAGTCGTCATCTACGGCATATCGAAGGAAGAAGCCGCGCGCTTCGGCCTTCCATGTGGCGGCACGCTACGCATCGTAGTCGAACCGAATCCGTCGCTAGCTGGTTTGCAACAATTAGCCGAACGTATCCAAAACAAAAGAATCACTCAGCGCCGATTACATCTGCAAAGCGGCGACTTCGATTTAATGGATGGCAAACGCGAGGATATATTTCATTACGATCAACATACCATGAGCGCGATTTACGGGCCGCGTTGGCGCATTATCATCATCGGCGCGGGGCAGCTATCGCAATATCTGGCGCACATGGGTTTAGCCTTGGACTACGAAATATTCATCATCGATCCGCGCGAAGAGTTTGCCACAGGCCTGAATATCGAAGGCGTGCAATTCATGTCCGGTATGCCGGATGATGTCATCATCGAGTTAGGCATCGACAGCCATACCGCGATACTCGCGCTCACGCACGATCCGAAACTGGATGACATGGGATTACTTGAAGCGTTGAAATCGCCGGCGTTTTACATCGGCGCTTTGGGCAGCCGCGCCAATACGGCAAAAAGAAAAGAACGCCTTGCGCTATTTGATTTAAGCAAAGACCAAATCGACAGACTACATGGCCCAGTGGGAATGTTTATCGGCGCGAAAACGCCGCCGGAAATTGCGGTGTCGATTTTGGCGGAAATTACGGCGGTGAAATATCACGTAGAAGTCGCACAAAAACGCGAAGC